>JAHDFT010000178.1 GCA_020628015.1 Bacteroidota bacterium | reverse complement strand
TGACCTTAGACAAGGCAAAAAATGTAGGCAATGCAGTGCCTTGGCGAGACTTTTTTAACGAAGTATAGGGTTAAATTTATCCATCAAAATGAGGAAATTATTTTTTGACTCTTACTAAAAGCATTTTTCTATCTATTATAATCTAATATACGCCACACCAATTTTACTAGTATTGGGGCGGTATAAATTCATATCAGTAACCGTAACTGCTCGATCTAGGTTGCAATCTGCTTCGAGATATTGATTGATCTGGGAGGCTTGAGAAAGGTAGGTATTGAAATCTCTGACGGTGATCACTCCATCCCCATTAATATCCCCTGCATACATGGTATAAATATCGTTGATCTGTTTTTGAGAATTGCCAAAAGTCGTATTGGAATCTGTAGAAAAATCAAGAAATAAATCATTATCTAAAACAATAGGATCGGCAGAAATTATATCTAGGTGATTGCGATGTCGGACGACAATATGGGCGGATTCATTGACCTCTAAGTTTTCTAGTAAAATACCAGCTTGACCATTGGCATCCATTAAGGTACCATCGCTTAATAATAAGGCAGCTTGCTGTTCTAGTAATATATTCGGATCTATTGGATCTCTCAACTCAATCAAGATCCAATCTACAATATTTTCTGCTAGGTTATTGAGTGTACTAATGTCTTCTGTTCCCTCATAATAATAAGGAGCCACAGTATAAGTTTGCTGGAAGGGTAATAAATTGTTTTCATATAGTGTAGTACGCATAGCATCTTCATTGACTAGGTAAGCACCTTCCAAAATGACTTTGAGCTGAATGCGTAAACCATCTTCGGGATGTGTTGCCATACTGTCTTGTGTTTCTACTAAGGGCGTTTGCCAAATACCTCTGCCAAAAGTAGCGGCAAATAGTTGATTGGTTTTTTTATTGACCACCAAATCATTAATGATCACATTGGGTAAATCTTGGGTAAAAGGAAGCCATTCTGTACTTGCCAAATCTCTGTAAAAAATTCCCACATCCATTCCTACATATAAACCTGCTTGAATACCACTATGATAAATGATTTTATTGGCAGCGATATTGGGTAAACCTTCTGAAATATCTATCCAGCTCTGTCCGCCATCAGTAGATTCTAGGACTTGTCCCTCACTATTACAAACCCAGACTTGCATAGGGTTGGCATCATGAACCGCAATGCTATTGTAGTAACCTTGTGAAGCATCAATTTCGATCTGTTGCCAATTATTAGTGCCTTCATGAGAATAATACATGTATAAACCATTCGTCGCATAAGCCACTAGGTCAGGATCAGAAGGCGCAAAAGCCATATCTAATAGTGGGCCTTCACTACTCAAAAGTCCAGAATAATTATCCCAAGTTTTGCCTCGATCTTGAGATCGCCAAATGCTTTGATAGCCAACATAAATTGTTGTATCTATTTGTGGATGTAAGACCAAAGGCGCACGCCATGCAGGTTGTTCCCATACGCCATTATCCAGATTACTCAATACCCTTAAAAAACCATAAGGTGTTGTTTTCCATACTTCCCCATCCTGATTGACCACAAATAAAGAATCATGACTTTCTCGACTAATGGCTGCATTGGTGACATCCATTGCTAAGAAATTCCCCCAATCTCCTTCATTTTGTATAATTAAACCGTTATCCTGCGTACCTCCGATTAAAAAGCCGCTACTATCTTGGGCAATAGCAAGATCGTAGTATTGGGTAATGTACAAGGAGGCACTTTGATCCTCCCAAGTATTACCACCATCAATCGTCTTGAAAACGCCACCATCAGTTGCTGCGTATAAGGCATTTGAATTGTGTGGATCAAAAGCCAGTTCGTGAATGTCTACATGCATATAATTACTATTGCCTCTAGGCCCAATCTGTTCCGTCCAATTAAGACCACCATCTATTGATTTAAATAGGCTAATCCCTGCTACATAAATTTCATCAGGATCATTTGGAGCTACTGCAATGGCGAGGTTGTAATAGCCTTGTCCTGTAATAATATCTGGTGTATTGGACACAAGGTAAAAGTTGCTGCCTCCATCATCAGAGCGGTAAAACCCATGAAAAGTCCCTGTATAGAAATCTGTGGCAACTAGATAAATCCGGTTTGGGTCTTCTGGACTTAATCCAATTGCTAATCTACCCATAATATTTTCTGGAAGTCCTGTACCTCTTTGTATCCAAGTTCTACCTCCATCTGTAGAGCGATAAAATTTGGCAAAATAATCTCCTGTGAGTTTATAACCTGTAGCATAAATAACCGAAGTATCTCCTATTTTATATTGCATATCCTTAAACCATCCTGTACCAGAAACCTGCTGCCAATTTTCACCAGCATTAAGACTTCGATAAATGGCTAGTCCAGAAGCTGCTAATAAGGTATTGGGATTTTCTGGATTCATCGCTAATTTATTAATATAATTTGGACCACCATTTTCTGGTGATAAACCAGTAATCGCCCAATTTTGACCACCATCAACAGATTTTAGCACACCATTGCAATAGGTATGTCCACCATCTCCATCACCAGTAGCCAAATACATAATATCAGGGTTATTAGGATGGATTAATAAATCAGAACTTCCTAGAACGGGTAAAAGATCAGTATCGGTCTGCCAATCAAGATTTTCGGTTGTAGTGTACCATAAACCGCCAGAGGGCGTACCTATATAAATTTGATCTGGATCATTGGGATGAAAGGTAATAAAATTAGCTCTACCCATACCACCTGCTTGCGTTCCTGCATTAGGAATGGAAAATGGACCACCAAATGTCCAATTAGCTAAGGGAAGTCCTGATTTAGCTGTAATCTCGGTCTGTTGTTTGTGGAGGTGTTGAATGGCTTGCCAAGCAGCGGTCGGCTTGAATTGATTGTGCTTATCCATTCGATGGCACATAAAATGCTCCCATCGTTTGAATTGTTTGTAGCCCTTGTGTTTTTGGTAGGCTTGATTGTCCCAATAAGCATTGAAAGTATTTTGTGCCTGTTTAAAATCAGGAGGACTTTGATGGACAGGCAATAACCATGCTTGTCCTAAAATTAAATTAGGACAGCAAACAAATAACATAAAAATTATGCTATAATATAAATATTTGCGCTTCTGATACAATGCTTTGCTCTTGGTGTTTGTCTGATGTAGGTTTGGGGTTTAGTCAATTATGTAGTTTTGTGCTATCACTTGGGGCATTTTTTACTTATAAAATGGTATACGAAAATGAAACGGAATAGTTTTATTTTTTTTATAGATTGTAGTTTTAGTGCTAATGAAAATAATGATATGCCTATTTTTTAATTCATTACTAGCTATGGCAATCGCATAAAAATTAAGTGAGTACATGACATATTGGGGGAAGGTATAAGATCATCAAACCAATAACTATCTTATTCCCCACTTACTTAGTCAGTCGGTGTGATTATTAATTTGGTAATTTAGCGAGTAAATTACCAAATTAATAATCGCATGATAAACCTCCCAATACCTCATATACCTTACCTCCGCTTATACCGATAAGGAAAATTAGCCGCAAATTTCTTAGAAATACGGTCTACGATTTCTGGTGTGGGGTTATTCCAATCCGTTTCATCCACCAATTGCATCGACCACAATAATTTCCCATCCGTCGCATTCACCAACTGGCTCGTCGCTCGAATATCACTTGTTTTATCCAAATCACCATATAAAGCCAATAAAGCCTTTCCTTTGGAGAGTAAAGCTGCAATTTTACGTCCCAAATCTACGCCCATAGAAGCCATATCGGTCAAATAACGGGTCTTGTATACTTTGGTTTTGACCACCGCATCCACTTCCAATACTTTTGCCAATTCCTCCCCCGATAAAGCCCAAGAATCTCGAATACTAATGCCCTTGGCTGCTAGACGGTCATTGGTTTGGTCTACGGTTAGAAATTCAATATTGATTGGCTTTTTGCGATCACTCCTAGAAAACTGTATTTGATTGAATAAAGAAATCTGAAAAGCTTTACTTTCTCCTTCCTCTAAAGTTTGGATATCTTCTGGTTCAATTTGGCCTAATGGGACTCCTGTAAATATCATCTCCACAGGTGCAATCGCCACCATTTGATGCACCTTTGTTTCTTGCTTAAAACCTTTGCTGAGAAAATAATCTTTGGAACAGGAGGAGAGACTTAATAATAATACAGTCGTCAATAGGAATAAGTATTTTTGTGGCATATTTGCGTATTTTTTTAGCTGTTACTAATGTCTAGTCATTTTATAGTTTCAATATCAATAAATTAGACCGCTATACTGTACTCATAGTCACATAGCAAAAACTAAATATGATTTTAGTTAGTTTAATTGAATATTGACAGGACAATATAAGCTTATATTTTCCAAAAAAGCCATACTATAACTTGGAGAATTAGATTTTTTTTGTGAACTTAATCACTTTGAGAACAGTTTCTTAAAGGACAATTGTTCTCTTTTTCTGTTGATGTTAGAAAATACACGATCATGGTTTCGAATAACCTCAAAACGAAAGAATTAATTCAGGAAGATATTGATGTACTTTTAGACGAAATCATTGACTTCGGATGTAGATTAATTGTACATAATGATGATGTTAATACCTTTGAATGGGTGATCCAATCCCTAGTAGAGATTTGCAAACATACTTTGCAACAGGCAGAGCAGTGTGCAATGATTATTCATTTTAAAGGAAGATATGCGGTCAAAGAAGGGGCAGAAGACATTTTAAAACCAATGAAAGAAGCTTTAGTAGATCGAGGCATAGGAGCAACCCTAGAATATGAGTAATTCATGTGTAGATCAATTCCTATATACATTCCTACAATAATAAAGTTCTAGTTCTACACTCCAAATATCAATTGTTTTCATGCCTATATACGCATTATCTGATGATCTAATACTGTTTCCGCCTAGTGACTTAGCAGAGAAAGATGGTTTGTTGGCTGTGGGCGGCGATCTGAGTTCAGAGAGATTGTTATTAGCTTACAAAAGTGGCATCTTCCCTTGGTATTCTGATTATGACCCCATTCTATGGTGGGCACCCAATCCTAGATTTGTCCTATTCCCTAATAAGGTCAAAGTCTCCAAAAGTATGCGACAGGTATTGCGGAAAAAAATGTTTAGAGTCACCTTTGACCAAGCTTTTGAAGATGTTATCACCTCCTGCCAACTCAATCCCAGAAAACAACAAGAAGGCACTTGGATTACCGTAGAAATGCGAGATGCTTATATTAGACTGCATCGCTTGGGCTGGGCGCACTCGGTGGAAGTCTGGGACGAAAATGACAAGCTAGTTGGGGGATTGTATGGTGTGGCGATTAATTCCTATTATAGTGGTGAATCCATGTTTACCAAAGTGAGCAATGCCTCCAAAGTAGGTTTTATTTATCTTGTTCGTCATCTCCAAAAATGGGGATTTCAACTTATTGATTGCCAAATCTATACCCAACATTTGAAAAGCTTAGGAGCAGAGGAGGTTCAACGCTCCCTTTTTATGGAAGAATTGAATAAATCCCTAGAAATACCTAGTCAAAAAACGGGTAAATGGACTGTGGAGGAGGAAATACTTCGCTAGGTTTGGTTTAGGAACGAATGAAAAACAAAAACAAATAAATATAATTACTTAACCGACTGTAACTACTAAATAAGCTATTGCTCAGGTATGTTACATTCAAACAAATTGTAAATTAACATTAACAATGGACAACAAAGAAAATCTAGAACAAGAAGGCAAAGAAAATGTAGACGCAAATGCACAAGAATCAACTGCTGAAGAGGCTAAAGGTGGAGAGGACAAAGTAAAAGATGATTTGAATGATCTGAAAGAAAGTGCAGAAGAGTTTATTAAAGCAATGGCAGATGTTGGCACAAGTATTTTTAACCTTGCTCGAAGTCGCTTTGAAACAACTGTGGCGGATATGCAAGCAAAAACAAGTGCTAAAAAAGCAGATGCCAATGAGCTTTTTGAAGATGCTAAAGAGGCAGGAGAAGATATTGTTGAAGAAGCAGAAGCTGTAGCAGATGAAGGTGCTACAAATTCTGCCAATATGTTGAATAACCTTAAAGATGAAGTAGAAAAAGCAAAAGAGCTTTTCGAAGATAAATTCGCTGGCTTGACTTCTTCTCTCAAAGATCGGGTTAACTACCCTAGCCGAGAGGAATACGAAGCTTTACAAGCACGAGTAGAACACCTAGAAAGCTTATTGAAGGATAAGGCTGGTGAAGAGGAATAAATAATTTTTATAAAAATTATTGTTGTAAGGGTTTCTTATAACTGCTGTAGAGTCACATTGCAATGCGGCTCTACAGCAAATAGTAAATACGGTTATAATGATCATATACACAATAAATACGATGATCATTTAGCCAAAATCGACAAAATCAATTCTGCTGTCTTTTCAGGTTGTTCCAAAGGAAATAAATGTCCCCCCTCCATTGCAATAAATTCCATCGTCGGAAAAGTCCGTTTCAAGCTTTGTATATCTTCCTTGCCCAGTACATCACTCTGTGTTCCATAAATCAAATAAGCAGGGATTTCTAAAGGATAACGTCCAGCCAATAAGGGCAAAGAAGAAAAGATTTGATATTCTACCTCCCTAGCAAAAGCCAATTCATAGGAAATTTGTGCGCTATCTTTTGCCATCACTTGCTTTAAGCCATACTCAATATAAGCCTCAAAGCTTTTAGGGTGAAAGCGTTGAAACATGCGTTTCTGACTAAAATAATCCCTCGCCTCCTGCCTTGTATTGAATTGATAACGTCTTACCTTCGCTTTTTTAGCATGAGGAACAATTTTAGCTGCCTGTCCAAAAAAATTAAACATCTGAATGATCAAACGCTTATATAAAGCGACCAAAGGCGGCTCCAAAAGAATGATTTTTTGGAAGCGTTTAGGTTGTTGAATGGCTGTTAAAATAGTTATATTTGCTCCTAGAGAATGCCCTATCCCTATTCGTGATCCTTGTTCTCCTTTTCGGTCCATAAAGTCCATTAACTCCAAGGATAAATTTTTCCAACCACTATCTACTTTAAACTGTCCATGCCCGTATTTTTCTACTGCTTGAATGGAATGCGGCCAAAGCAAATCAAATAAATATTGATAGGTAGTGGCTGGTAAACCATTGGCATGAGAAAAATAAATCGTGGGATGGGACATAATCTTTATTTTTTTGTATAATAGTGATGGAACAGAAATACAATTAAACAACACATGAAAAAAACACTACTCCTTTTATCTTGTTTATTACAAATCACTATTTTATTGGCACAAGATACAGAAAGCCTCAAAAATAAGGTAATGATTATTGGCATTGATGGCTGTAGACCTGATGCATTACAGCAAGCCAATACGCCTCATTTAGATGCATTGATCGCTAATGGCACTTATTCTATGGATGTGCTCAATAATCACATTACCGTAAGTGGCCCTGCTTGGTCGGCTATCATGACTGGTGTTTGGGAAGAAAAGCATAAAGTTGTTGATAATTTATTTACTGATAGTAAAATTGAGGATTATCCTCCCTTCTTCAAATATATTGAGGATTATGATTCTACGCTTCATACGGCTTCCATCAGTCAATGGTTCATGATTTACTATAAAATTTCAAGGGGTTTTGTGGATAGTAATATTTTTGTATTGGATGAAACCAAGCATGTAACGGAAGCGACTGTAGAGTATCTATCCAATCGTGATCCTGATGCGCTTTTTATTCACTTTGATGACGTAGACCATGCTGGTCATGCCAATGGTTTTGCACCAGATATTCCTGAATATATGGAGGCGATTGAAAAAGTCGATGCAGGTATTGGGGAAATCATGAGTACACTAGAAGCTCGACCAAATAGAGCGGAGGAAAATTGGTTGATTATAGTCACTACAGATCATGGAGGTATTGGTACAAGTCATGGTGGCAATACATTTGAGGAGGAAAATATTTTCTATATTGCTAGTGGGGATTATATTCCTAATATGGAAATTACCAAACAAGGGGATGAAGATTACAGCAATACGCCTAAACTTGTTGATGTGGCGGTAACTGCGCTTCATCATCTTTGCATTCCTGTACAAGCTGAATGGAATTTGGACGGGGAAGCTGTGGGTATCGCTTGTAATAATATTTCTGTAGGACATTCTGAGCCTTTTATTCAGGAGGAAATTCACTTTTTTCCTAATCCCATTAGTCAAAATGGTCAACTTTATATAGAAAATCTCCCTTCTGAAGCCCATACTTTACAAATCCGTAATATTACAGGGCGATTAGTCGCCCAAAAACAGCTTACTAAAGGAGAAAATGCCTATATTTTACCTCAAAATATCACTACAGGTTGGTATCTCCTAGATTTGTTACAAGATAATCACCTTATCAATAGAGGTAAGATTTTTGTGATAGATTAAGTTGATTAGATTAGATTAATCCAGTACTTATGGCTAGTTCATTAAAAAAAGTATTTAAGCAGCTTCCTTTTTGGAAGAAAGAAAAAAAACGAAAGATCATCAAGGTATTATCTATTGATGGAGGTGGGGTGAGAGGCATTGTTCCTGCTATGATTTTGCAAAGATTAGAGGAATTGACTGGTAAACGTTGCTATAAAATGTTTGACCTTATTGCAGGTACTTCTGCTGGTGGGATTATTGCGATGTTATTGGCCAAACCTAATGGCAAGGGTAAAGGCAAATACAAAGCCAAAGAAGTGGTCAAAATTTTTGAAGAACGCAGCAAGGATATTTTTAGTCAAACAGTCTGGGAACAGATCAAGTCGGTGCGTAGTCTGATGGAGCGAAAATATCCTTCTTCTGGCTTAGAACAAGTGCTAGATGATTATTTGGGCGATACTGTTTTAAAGGAAGCCCTGACCGAAGTATTGATAACGAGTTATGAAATCCGTCGTCGAAATGCCTGTTTTTTTAAAAGTAGTAATGCCAAATTGAATCCCGAATTCAATATCAAAATGAAGCACATCGGTAGAGCGACTGCCGCTGCGCCTACTTATTTTGAGCCTGCTCAGGTAGAAATTCCTAATCTGGATGACCCTTTTGTATTGATTGATGGAGGCATTATTGCCAATAATCCTGCGATGTGTGCTTATGTGGAGGCTCGACATATGTTTCCTGATGCAGATGACATTATTGTGGTGTCTTTGGGTACTGGTCAATTTTTGAATAGTTATGGTTATGAAGAAGCTCGACGTTGGGGCTTGGCCAATTGGGTTGGGCCAATTGTAGACTTTCTTTTTCATGGTTCAGAAGTCACCACCGATCACCAACTCAAACTCCTTTTACCACCAAATAAAACGCTCGGCAGACGTTATTACCGTTTCCAAATCAATATCCGAAATGACTTGGGTTATCTGGATGATGTTCGTCCAGATACAATTCAAGAACTCAAAAATATTGTGGATCAGGAGGTATTGACTGGCAAACGCTATTTATTAAAGGAGCTGGCAGGGAAATTAGTCCTCTAAAAGTGGCAGCTCTCTAAGTCTTCTATCGTAAAACGCAAACATTTTCCCTTATTTATTTGTTCTCCGTCCCTATATTCTTTAAATTTGGTATTTTTTACGAATGGTAATTAAGTATAGCAATGGATATATCTACAAGCTTCTTATTGATTGATTTCCCAAGATTGATTCAACAGGTGATTTTCAATTGTATATTGCTCATCACCGCCATCGTTTTTACCCTCAAAGCCACTGAAATATATAGAAATATTAAAATTGGCAAACAAGATGGTAAGCGAATGGATCAACCGATGCAACGATTGAAAAATATGACCCTTTTTGCATTGGGACAGAAAAAAATGTTCCGCAATATGATTCCTGCAGTCATGCATTTATTCATTTATGTTGCTTTTGTCATTACTCAAATTGAGTTGATTGAAATTGTTATTGATGGAATAACAGGTATACACCGCTTCTTTTGGCCAACATTAGGAGGATTTTATACTTTTATCATTAGCTTTATTGAGGTACTCTCTATATTTGCATTAGTAGCCACCTTTGTTTTCCTAGCAAGACGAAATCTATTGAAGATTCCTCGTTTTCATATGGATGAAATGAATGGCTGGCCAAAATTGGATGGTAATATCATTCTTTATATAGAAATCTACTTAGTCTTTTGCATTTTTC
>JAHDFT010000177.1 GCA_020628015.1 Bacteroidota bacterium | reverse complement strand
ATGTGCTTAGAAGCATCGGCACCAGCAACACCCATACCGCTCTTCAAACGGAAATAGTCCTGAATGATTTTGGCTTGTGCTTCTGGATTGTAAGCGGATAAACCTTTAGATTTATTCTTCTCCAAACCTCTCACACCACCATAGCTATAAGCGGCACTTCCTTGTGCTGCCTGAGCGTGTAATGCACTAGACATATAAGAAGCTCCTGTTTGCTCATATTGCCAAACGTGGGTCATCTCATGAATAAAGGTATCATCGGTAATCGCTCCACCCCAACCGTTAATGGTATGCATACTTACATATTCTCTTCCACTAATACCAGGACCTAAAAATGCCCATAAATCTAAACGTACTAGATCATAATTGATATTATTACCAAAAATGCCCTTTGCCAATTTCAATTCATGCCCATTCAATGGACGAGTATTAAATTTGATAATGTCTTTCAAGGTTTCATAAACATCTGTCACCCCTACTAAATCAGCAGTATTTAAGACCAATTCGAATAACCAGAAACCGAAGCTTCTCCACGTATCCTTTTTGCCTAGTGATTTCCACCACTTCAAAGACCAAGGTTTGAGGCTCTTGACTCCGTTCCATAGGGTCATGACCACATTTTTGAGGCGAGAAGGTAATTTGGTGATAAAACGCAAAGCTCTATGGAAAATCCCTTTGAGTTTGGAGCCAATCATCTTCGCTCCTTTCACAATACCTTTACCCACTTTCTTTGCAGCAGAACCAATCCACTTGCCTGCTTTCTTGATACCGCTACCAATTTTCTTAAAACCTTTTTTGATCCCCTTACCAACTTTCTTAAAGCCCTTCTTGATCTTACCCCATAAGCTGCGTTGAACCACTTGGCCGTTGCCGCCTACCTTTTGTTGAATAGGAGCTGCAACCGCATTAGGATCCGCCTTCATTTGAATTTGATCCTTTTCCTCTGGCTCTGCTTGTCTTTGAACAGTTTCCTCTTGTTCTTCCTCTTTTCGTTGGATCATATCCTCAGAAGTCGCTGCCTCTTGCTCTTCCTGCTCTTGCGCCATTACTTGCTCCTCCTCCATTTCCTCTTGTGGTGTCTGCATGACTTCCTCTTGATCCTCTTTCTCCTGCTCGGCACCTTCTGCCTTCATTTGCGTGGTACAACCTGCACATTTACATTGAATGCCTGGCCCTTGAACATGAGAAATGCCCTTAAAGAAAGCCGCTTTTTCTGCTTGGCTTTCCTGTCCCCTCACAAACTCAGGGTCTGCTTTTGCTTGAACTGGGGCTGGGTCAAAAAATGGTTTACTCTTTTCAGCACCAAAAAAAGTACCCTCCTCTTTGCCTTTGAAAAAGGTACCATTCCGATCCTTTTGTTGGCTTTTTTGTTGAATGGTATGTAACTGATCTGATTTTTTCTTTTTCTTCATCTTTGTAAGATTTTTAATACAGATACCGCTGAATATATCTAAATTTTAGGAGATTTCAAAACTTTATTATATGTAATAATATAGTCGAGTTTTGCAAATAACTAAGTGACTGAATTAAAAATACTTAAACAACAAAAAAACACTAAACCAAATACATATTTATTCTTTCAATTTAAAAGGTAAGGCAATAGTTGTCAATTTCGTCCCTTTATCCGTCTCAAAAGTTTCAAATGTTCCTCGCTCTTGATGATAAGGATGTTCTTCTAGCTCCTCCAGTTCTAGTATAGGTGCAATACAAACATCTTTCCCCTTACACAGCTCCACCCATTCGGCTTGGGTTTTGGATTTAAAAATAGCGATTAATTCTGCTTTGGGAAAGACAAAATTCATTAACTCGAGTTGATTACTTTTCTTCCACTCTTGTTTTTCAATCAAATCACAGAGATTATTCCAAAACTTCATTTCCAAAGCTCCTAATGCCAGCCAACGCCCATCTGCACAGACATAAGTCGAATAATTCACCGCTGTCTTGCCATTAATCACATTAAATTGCCGATAATCGACCCCACTACTATGAAAACTATAAGGGATGGTCAATAAAGGATGGACGGCATCACTTAGATTCACATCGACCCAACTTCCCTTACCCGTTTGCATTCTCTGTAAAAGTGCCGCTTGAAGGGCAATAATAGCCATATAGGAACCGCCAATATCCGCCAATTGGGTATCTGGAACAGTCGGTTTGCCTTGCTCATCTTTTAGCAAGCTGAGGAGTCCAGTATAGGCGAGGTAATTGACATCATGACCAGCTTCGGCAGCCAAAGCCCCTTCCTGCCCATAACCCGTCAAAGACACATAGACCAAAGCTGGATTGACCTTCTTCAAGGTCTCATAATCCAGCCCCCAAGCCGCCATCGCTCCTGGTCGAAACTGCTCAATCAATACATCCGCCTCTTTGACCCATTCCAAAACCTGTTCCCTACCCTCTTCCGTAGTATAATCCAAGATTCGACTTGTTTTATTGTGGTTAATTTGGTGGAATAAAACGCTTGCACCATCCACCATTTTCACCCCCATATCCCTAACATAATCCCGACGTTTGGGGCTTTCAATTTTAATGATGCTTGCGCCCATTTGCCCCAGTAAATGAGTGGCGACTGGGCCAGGGAGTAGACGAGTAAAGTCGAGTATGGTGATGTGTTGTAATGGTTTCATTATATTTTTTTGTTTAATTTGTTTTTATTTGATTCATGTGGAACGACAACATTTGTCCATATCGTTTGCCAATATTAACCGTAGGGACAAGGCGTGCCTTGTCCTTGCCTTAACCCCACCCCAACCAGCCACCCAAAATACCCCATTTTTTTTGTAAATCCACAAAAATACGGTATGGAATTGATGTAACAATATATGTCCCAAAATATCCATAAAATCCATCAATATCAATATTATTATGGAGCATTTGGGGGTAAGATGGATTGAATAGATGAACTATTTTTTTCCAAAATCCGAATGGTTTTTCGGAATGTTTGGGGTTAGGACAAGTCAGAAAATCCCATCCTTTGCCACAGAAATATAATATAATTAACCATCTTAAAAAATAACTCCATCTGAATTAGTAAGTTATATTTTTTTTGCTTTATTTGCATTTAATTCACTACACTACACTCATTAATTCATTATCATTTCATTTACGATTAATTGACTCAATCTATTTTCATCTACTCCAAATTATAATTGTGGTGGGTCTTTGCCTACTCCACTACTTATTTTATTTAGCACCACTACAAAATTATTATTGAATGAAAAGAGTGTTCCTTAGCCTAAGCCTAGCATTTTTACTACTATTCGTATCTCCTTCTCAGCTATTCGCTTCAGATGATTGTGATCCAATTATGTATCAATATCATTATATAGAAGCACAAACGGCCATTTCTGATAGGATGTATGAAAAAGCCATACAAAGTTTATATAAAGCTAAAATACATTGTCAAAATAAAGAAAAGCTGATTCAACAAGAGATTAAGCAGTTATTTCTGCAAGAAGGGGTGATTGATTCTTTTCACTTTAATATGGGATTAGCAAGGGTGAAGATGGTCATTGATACCACTAAAGAAATGCGTTTTGGTTTTATTGATCCACTAGGTAATATTGTCATTGACTATAATTATCGAATTGCCAGAGGATTTGATGATAATGGTTATGCCAAAGTCAAAAAAGAAGGTTTGGCTTATTTAATAGATACTTTGGGGCATGAATATCGTTTGGCCAATACTATAGCAGGACTGAACAAAGATATTCAAGCACTAGATCTCCGTAGAAAATATATACGTGAATTACCAGAAGAGATTTTTAATTTTCCTCAATTAGAGATTCTATTATTGAATAGAAATCAATTGACCTATTTACCAGAAACCATTGGTCAACTCAAACAGCTTCGAGTATTGAATATAGCGTATAATAAATTAAGCGAACTGCCTAATAGTATTGGTCAACTGGAACATTTACAAATCCTTGACCTCGACCATAATCGGATTGAGACTTTACCAGCGAGTATTACTGGCTGGCAGGCCTTAGAAGCACTAGATTTAATTGACAATCAATTGACGCATCTTCCTAAAGAAATTGGAGATTTGACCCATCTGAAACGGCTCAATTTAAATCGAAATCATAATTTGGTAGAACTCCCCCCTACGATTGGTCAATTATCCAATTTAGAATTACTGAGCTGGACAGATAGTGCATTTACCAGCTTCCCACTAGAATTAACCAATCTCAAAAAATTAAAAAGGCTAAATTTAGCTGCTAATAAACTTACTAATTTGCCTCCCGAAATCTCCCAATTCGATCAATTAGAAGTTTTGAATTTAGCGCATAATCAAATAGAATATTTACCAATGGAAATCGGTCAATTGCAGCACTTGGAAGAACTTTATTTGTCCCATAATCAATTGGAAAATATACCATTCGAGTTAGCACAATTGTCTCAATTAAAATCACTATGGTTGAATAATAATCAATTGGAAAGTTTGCCCTATGAAGTAGGAGAAATGAGTAATCTTAGCATTCTTCAGCTACGACATAATGAATTGACAGAGGCAGAAAAAAAGCAATTACAAGAATTATTACCTGATTGTATGATTTTGGAATAAAAAATGGTATATAGCTGGTTGACAAAAAATCAATTCCTGAACTTATATCAGTCATGCTAAACAAACTTAAAAATATTCGTACCTTCATCTTTGATGTTGACGGTGTATTGACCAATAGCCATATGCTAGTCCTTGAAAATGGGGACTTATTGCGCCAAGTCAATGTCAAAGATGGTTATGCTATTAAGCGGGCTTTGGAGACGGGTTATCGAGTAGCGATTATTACAGGGGGTAAATCTAAAGGCATTATTCAACGTTTTCAAAATCTGGGCGTTATTGATATTTATGCAGGCATTCGTCATAAAATAGATGCTTTTGAAACCTATTTATTGACCTATGACCTCAATGCTGAAGAAATCTTATACATGGGGGATGATTTTCCTGATTATGAAGTGATGCAAGCAGTCGGTTTACCTTCTTGCCCACAAGATGCCATTCCAGAAATCAAGGCAATAGCGGCTTATGTTTCTCCGTTAAAAGGTGGTATGGGCTGTGCAAGGGAAGTTATTGAAAAAGTTTTAAAGCTAAATGGGGATTGGGTCTAGTTATTCATTCTTCTATTACTAACATTCAAAGCACAGTATTTTTAGTTATCGTTTACTACATCCTTGGGGTTCGCTGATGTTTTATTTAGAAAAACCTTTTTAAACTATTGAATGATAATGCTTATAATGTGCGACCCTGCTAGGGTCGATCTGTTCGGACTTTTATTTTTGCTAACATACTTTGACCCTGATGGGGTGGGTCATTAAGAAAAATAAGTTATTTCATTTTCTCATTCAATAATCAGCGAAACCTAAGTTCATCTCCTTATTTATCTAAATACACAATCTTGTTGATCCAACTATTCCGACCAATCAATCTTGTCGTCATTATTTTAACACAATACTTGATTCGCCATTGTGTTATCCTTCCTTTATATCATCCTGCCATTACCGAAACAGCATACATGGAACTGGCCAATAGTAGTTTAAGTCATTGGCAATTTGCCCTATTGGTTTTATCTACTGTATTGATTGCTGCTGGGGGTTATTTGGTCAATGATTATTTTGATGAGGAGGTAGACCGCATTAATAGCCCTAAAAAGAAAACCTGGCGGAATTGGTTGACCGAACAACAACTGTTTACCACTTATATGGTACTCAACCTTGTAGGGATAGGCTTAGGTATTTACTTATCTTTTGTCGTAGGCAATAGCATCCTCTGGGGCATTCATCTATTAACGGCTGTATTGCTTTGGGTCTACTCTGCCCATTTAAAAAAAATTATGTTGATTGGCAATGTCGTTATTGCTACTCTTTCTGCAATGGTTGTATTAATGGTCGGTTGGTTTGAACAACCTTTGATTCAAGATGGCTTTGTAGGTTTCGTGGAGATTTGTGGCTATTGGTTGGGCAAGGTGACGATAGGAGGAGAAAAACTGGCAACAGTTATCTGGTCTTTTATATGGGGATATGCCTTTTTTGCCTTTTTACTTTCGCTAATTCGAGAAATTATCAAAGATCAGGAAGATTATGATGGTGATATGAAAATGGGTTTCAAAACGCTACCCATCCAAATTGGTATTGGCAGTAGTAATCTTGTTGTTGGTGTATTAACTGCCTTAACCATCTATTTCATTTTCCGCTTCCAAGCCCTACAATTTGTATATCAGGATTATTTACTCTTAATCGTTTCCCTCCTTCTTGTTCAAATCCCTCTACTTTACTTGCTTTTTCGCATTCGCAAAGCCAGACGCAAAAAAACTTTTGGACAATTGAGTTTATTGGTTAAAGCGATTATGTTTTTTGGTTTACTCTATCTGCCTTATCTCAGTACGACCATCTCTGCCTTACCTCCCGAAACTCAATTGATTCCTGTAGATCAAGAAAATATTAGTATTGATGAGGAAAATAATGTGGAGATAGATACGACCTACACAGCAAATGATACCACACTTGTAAGTCCTACAGCTATAGATTCTATACCAAACGACTTATTTGACACTTTGCCTAAACGCCCATTGAAGGCTATTGATCCTGATTCGATGCGTTAAACCAATAAAGAATTAAACAATAAGTGATGGAACAGAAATAAAGTTGCCCGAAATAGACTTTGTTTCTAATCCATCAATAAAGGAAAATTAAGCACTTAAGGATTTGTCTATATTTCCTTAACATTCAAGCCATAAATAACTTCTTTTAGCCACAAAATAATTATATTCGCCTCTTGAAACTAAAAATCATTATGGAAAGGATAACACCACCTAACTCCTTGCAATTAAATGATTTTTTCCAGAAAAAACTTGGCGAAAAAATAAATACGAATGAAAATAAACACACTTGAAAACGCCATTTTAAGAGAACAATTTCAACGTTGTTGTGGCTCTTCAAAATGGGTAAATGGTATGTTGGAAGGCATTCCTTTTAGCTCAAAGGAAGCTGTATTTGAATTAGCAGAAAAAATCTGGACAAAAGACTGTGGGAAAGCCGATTTTCTCGAAGCAGCTAGTCACCATCCCAAAATTGGGGACATTAAAAGCCTAGAGAAAAAATTCGCCACGACTGCCAATTGGTCTTCTAATGAACAGCAGGGCGTAAATACGGCTAAAAGGGAAGTAATAGAAGCTTTGGCACAAGGCAATGCAGATTATGAAGCCAAATTCGCTTATATCTTTATTGTTTGTGCAACAGGAAAAACGGCGGCGGAAATGCTTGCCTTATTACAAGCAAGGTTACATAATGACCCAGCGCATGAACTGGTCATTGCAATGGGTGAACAACACAAAATCACCCTCCTCCGCCTAGAAAAAATGTTTACAGAAATAGAAAATTTAGTAACAAGTGAAAAATAAACAAATACAACTATGATAACAACACATATACTAGATACTGCACTAGGTCGCCCCGCCAAAGGTGTTCCTATTGAATTACAAGGACAAAATGAAGCAGGAGAATGGCAAGTCATTGCTTCAGGAATAACGAATAATGATGGAAGGATTAGTGATTTACTAGCAGAAGGACAAAAATTGGCAGTTGGTACCTATAGAATGGTCTTTGATACCGCCAATTATTTTACTCAAATAGGTACCAAAATTTTCTATCCAACTGTACATATTTACTTCAATACCTTTGACCAAAGTCATTACCACATTCCTTTATTACTCAATCCTTTTGGTTATACGACTTATAGAGGTAGTTAAAAGCAAACCCTTATTCCTTTATTGACCAAAATCAAAACAAATAATGAATCTAAGCATCCCTCAAGCAGATAAATCAAGCATTTTTGGCGAATTGAGAAAAGCCAATTTAGCCTTTCAACAAATTTACCCTGGAGATCGGCATGATCGTCAGGCAGTACATACAGTTTATGGTGGCGCACACCTATTCAAAGCCAATACTTCGGCATCACTAGGCAAAAGTGCCTTAAAAAGCCTTTTGACCTATGCCCCAACCTTCATCAATTTAGCTAAAGCTCTTGAATTAGAAGGACATCAGGCTTTACCTACAGATCCCAAAGTACAAAAAGACTTACAGGACTCTCTTGATGCAATGGATCAGGAGAGCCTTCGCAATCATCCTGCATGGTTGCCTTATACAGTTTATAAAAAAGTCATTCAAAAGCTAGAAAAAGAGGCTGTTGAAGATTTTCGAATTGATTTTGAAGATGGTTTTGGCAATAGAACAGATGCAGAGGAGGATGAAGCAGCCATGCGTACTGCAAAGGAGGTCGCACAAGGGATACAAGACAATAGCCTTCCGCCTTTTATCGGTATTAGAATCAAACCTTTTACCGAAGAACTCAAAGAACGCAGCATCCGTACCCTCGATTTATTTCTAACCACCTTACTCCAAGCCTCTAATGGTCAATTACCTAGCAACTTCATCGTCATGTTGCCTAAAGTAACCATAGAAGAGCAGGTCGTCGCCTTAGTTCGTATATTTGACGTACTAGAACGAGTGCATCAATTGCCCAAAGGTACCTTGAAAATGGAAATGATGGTAGAAGCGACCCAAGCGATTATGGATGCCAATGGTGTTAATCCATTACGTCGCTTTATTATTGCAGGAGAAGGCCGTTTGATTGCAACGCATTTTGGGACTTATGATTATACCGCTTCTTGCAATATCACCGCCAAGTACCAAACAATGGATCATCCTGTTTGTGATTTTGCTCACCATGTCACCAAAGTTGCCTTAGCACATACTGGCATTTGGTTATCGGATGGGGCAACGAATGTGATGCCTGTTGGTCCACATCGAGGGCAGGAATTGAGTGTTTCGCAGCAAGCAGCGAATCGAGAAGTGGTTTATAAGGCTTGGAAACAGGGTTATGACCACATTCGTCACTCCCTTTGGAATGGCTTTTATCAAGGTTGGGATTTACATCCTGCTCAATTGCCTACTCGTTATGCTGCCTTATACACCTTCTTTTTAGAAAGCCTAGAAGATGCTACCGAGCGATTGAGTGCCTTTGTCGAAAAATCTGCCCAAGCCACTTTACTGGGGGATATTTTTGATGATGCGGCTACTGGTCAGGGTTTGTTGAATTATTTCCTTCGTGCCTTAAATTGTGGTGCAATTTCTGAAGCAGAAGCCACAGCAACAGGTTTGACTATTGAAGAAATCCGAGGGAAGTCTTTCTTGAAAATTTTGCAGAATCGTAGACAGCAAAACGTATAGTGAAGGAATAATTTACAAAACGATCTATTATCATTAATTGACAATCCATTATGGCAACTTTTCAGTTTATATATAATAAGTTAAAAGCGCAGATTCCTTGCGTTTTATTATATGTACTCAATAGTAAAGGTAGTAGTCCAGGCAGGCAGGGGTTTAGAATGGCGATTGCAGCAGATCAGGATATGAGCGGTTCTATTGGTGGAGGAATTATGGAGTTTAAAATGGTCGAAAAGGCTAGAGATATGTTGGCAAAATCGGTCACTAGTCCTTTTTATAAGCCACAAATACACCATAAAAATACGGATAAAAACCAATCGGGCATGATTTGTTCTGGTGAGCAGTTCATTGTCTTGTATCCACTCTCTTCTCAACAATACTTAGCCACTTTTGAGGCAATTCACCAAAATTTGCAGCAAGGAAAAAAGGGAACGCTACAGCTCTCCCCTACCCAGCTTCATTTTACGACAGATATATTGGAGGTTATTGTGGGTCAAATGTATCACCTCGAACAAAATAGCCCTACAGATTGGCTTTATAGCGAAAAATTGGGTTATAAAAATCAGGTACACATTATCGGTGGAGGGCATGTGGGCTTGGCCCTCTCTAGGCAGTTGTCCTTAATGGATTTTCATATCCGCATTTATGATGATCGTTCTGAGTTAATCACCATGAAACACAATACTTGGGCGCATGAACAGATTATTGCCCCTTATACGGATATTGCGACTCATATCCCAGAAGGAGCAGATCAATATGTGGTGATTATGACCTTTGGTTATCGTTCTGATAAGGTGATTTTGAGGGAATTGTATCAAAAATCCTTCAAATATATAGGCATGATGGGAAGTGCTGCTAAAATCAAGCAGTTATTTGAGGAATATGCTGCTGAAGGAATTGATTTAGAAGCCTTCAAACATGTACATACACCGATTGGATTACCCATCTACAGTCGCAGCCCTGCTGAAATAGCGGTTAGTATAGCGGCACAAATTACCTTGCTGAAAAATCAAAATTTAGCTTGTGGAGATACAACAGCCCAAATTAACCAGAAATTGCAGTCATCATAAATAAAAAA
>JAHDFT010000176.1 GCA_020628015.1 Bacteroidota bacterium | reverse complement strand
TAAACAAGTATGGGAGTTTATGCCTCTACTGTTCTTCTCAAAAAGATATAATCTGTAATCGGTGGTTTGATTTCATTGAAGCTAAGTATAGATGCAATTTGCCCTCTATGGTGTGTTCCATGATTAATGATATGTGTCAAGACTTCCCTCACCGTATTTTGAAAGCGCATTCCCTTTGAATTTCGATAATGAATAAGCCCTTGTAGACGCTTTTCATCTAGTAATGTTTTACTAGCTTCATAATTCTGCATTTCAATTTCTGCATATTTCATAGGGTGATGTACTTGCCAAACACCAAAAGGCATTGGTTTTTGGTGAATTCTTGCCACCCAAATGGCATGAGCATTCAAAACGTGGCTGAATAGTCTATGTGCCTCCTCAATATCTTTGACTTCTTTTCTAATCAATACCTTAATGTATTTTAAATTAGCTTCGTGGTTATATTCATGAAAATCTTGCATATCAAAATTAGTTAATGCTTATTTTTTATTAATAGAGGTTCTTTTATCAACTATTTACCAAAGACATATCGCCCATTTTTTTCCTTCACTTTTAACCATTTTTTATCCTTTTCAAACTGTTGATAGCCTAATTCTAAGTCCTCCCAAAATGGCTGTATCCATTGCTGGTCTTCTATTCCATATTGGTCGATATAAAAATCTTTTAAGGCTGTTGAAAATCGGAAAGGAAAAATATGAATCATGGGCTTGCCATAAGATGCTTTGTGATAATTAGCAAATGCAAATATAGTCATATAAATTCGGTTTTTCATTGATACACATCCACTAGATACACAATTTCCATGCATACAAATTTCACTACCTGGTTTTACTCCATTTCCTAATACATTTTTTGTCCGTTTTTTATCTACACTATTGGGATAATTGAGCCAAAGCTTGAAACTTGATCCTTCGTTCTTTTCTCCATATTCATCAATCGCTTCTTTCGCTAATTTAATCCACATAAAATCTAAGGAACTTCCATATAATTTACTGAGTTGGTAGAATCCTTCTGGGGTTTTATAATCTCCCTCTTGTAATTTGGGACCAGGAAAACGGTCTACTGCACAAACAGGAAAGGTTTGAATCAATCGCATGGCTTCCTTGTTATTATTTGCGCCCCAAACTTCCAGTTCCCCTTCCAGTTTAAATACTCGAAAAAGTACCCGTTTGGGCGGATAGGTCAAGCCAGCAGCTTCTGTCCATTGTTGCATCTCCTCCCCTACCATTTTCTCAATACGTTGGGATATAAAGGAAGCAGTTTTTTCATTCTCTCCATCAATTTTTGCTACATCTGCAATATTAATTTCTTGATTTTCTAGTCTAAATTCGGCATACTGAACAGGTGGATGTTTGATTTTTGGTTCTTCTGGTAGGTTAATAGGTCGTAAGTCTGGTTTATTATTTTGGTCATTGCAGGCAAGGATGATTAAGCAATAGCATAAGCACAATAAAACTTTTGCGTAGTGATGTTTTAGCATTGATAGTGATTTAGGAACAGTAAAAAAATAAGTGTCATTTTGATTGATAAATTTGAAACTATACTTCATTAAAAAGCCTCGCTGATGCTCGCATCACCTACGTTTTTTGCCTCGTCTAGCTTCAAATTTCCCTAATCAAAACTGTAAACTTATTTTTCACTCGTTCCTTAGATGATGTGATAGATATTATTCCTAATCAAAAAACCGCCAATGAACCCCTAATTTGAAAGCCCGATCATAGGCAGGATAATCTTGAGCCATATAATAGTTTTTTTGTCGGAATAATCCTTGATTCGCATGTTGAACGAGGACAAAAAGCTTTAGTCGTTTGACTTTCATATTGATATAGGCATCCACTACAGGATAAAAAGGAAAGATTTCTTCTTGTTGGAGGTGAAATTGACCAAGCACAGGGTCATAAGCATTTAAACGATAAGGTGTATTGTATTGTACATCAAAACCAATTTGAGCAAGCATCGCATTTTTAAATAAATTCCCCATGAAATAAACAGATTGTCTACCCCAATAAATTGGTAAGTTAATTTTATTCGAATTATCTGCTTGTAAAACTATTAAATTATCCAGATAGAATTTCCCTAGTTTCAATTGATGCTCGATGGATAAGCGACTTATATTGATGATTTCATCTGTAAGCTGTTCGGGTTCTGCCAATTCATTCCAAATGATGTAATCTTCTAGGGTGTAATTGTCATAGGCTACTTTGAGGCGTAATTTGGGATGGAAATAAGTCCCACCAAAATGAAGGACATTGATTTTTTTATCATTAATTCCCCTCCACTCATCATGATTACCGTAGTAAAATTGACTAATAAAATCTGGAGTCAATTGTTTGAGTGCAAAACGCCCACTTACTCCCCCTAGTTGTTCGGATAGTTGATAACGTAGCCGAGCATTAAAATCAAAGTCCCCCCAATTGAAACCAAACAAGACATATTTCGCTTCTAGCCAGTACTTTAAAGCCTGATTGGTAATGGGATTATTTACAAATTGCCCAAAAACCACCGCAGATTGCCTTAAATCACGCTCATATTGCCTAGACAATAAGGTATCTATTGTTCCAAAACGATCTGTAATATTATAGAGGGTATCTAGTTGATCTAGGTATCGAAGTCGAATCACATGATGGGTCAAACCTGCCTTTAAAGCATATTTTTGATTGATGACATCACTATATGGATTGTACTCATTGCCCAATAATACCCCAAAAAACTCATTGCGAACATTCCACCAAGCCATGCGATCTACTGTTTCTTGGCTACTGAACTTAAAAGTATTGTAAAAGTCTTCATTAGGGAAGTTATCCGTATATTCATATTTTTCTCTACCAATACTTAGCGCATGGCCTAGCCTTTGTTTAGGAATAAAGCGAGGATACTCCACAGAGTCTGCATCTACCAGAACATATTTTTTACCCCAATCATAGGTTTGTTGCATCATCCATTGATGCTGCTTTAAAACACTAGTCGCATTGGATAGATTGGTATTAATATCAGAATTGCTTACTTGTAATAAGGTATCTATGTACAATCGTCGATAAGTGGTGTCTCTTCGAGAGGTAACAGAATCTGCAATAAAGACCTCTGGTAATAATGAGATTCCTCCATTTTGCTGTACTTCAGCAGTATTGATTAAAAAATGACTAATTAAGTTATAACGTCGATTTTTACTTCTTTTCCAGATATTTGCATTGAAATTATGGTAGGCACTACGTTGGTTCTCATAGCTCCCTGCTGGTATACTTGTTCGGTTCTCTCTACTAGGAGAAATAATTCTGCGGTAATCCAATTGCCAAGTTAAATTTTTATTGAGTCCCTGAGCAAAATTGATTCCTACTATTTGCTCTTCTAAAGAAGCTAAGACATATTGTAGGTCTGCCATTGGATAAGGAGTCATAAAATATTTAATCGAATCCTCTTTATAGAGGTAATGATTGAATTGTCGGAAACCAAGTTGAAAGCCTACA
This sequence comes from Bacteroidota bacterium, assembly GCA_020628015.1. Taxonomy (GTDB): domain Bacteria; phylum Bacteroidota; class Bacteroidia; order Chitinophagales; family UBA2359; genus JAHDFT01. The sequence continues at coordinate 6,846 of JAHDFT010000176.1, read as the reverse complement.
GTACGGTCGAAATCAAATACTACTGATTGATGCGCTTGCCCAATATTACCTAAAAAAAAGTTTTCATAATTGGCTTGCCTGGCAGGATTGTAAAGATGGAATTGTTGGAGTGTTGTGTCTAGATTTTGGAAAAATAAGGAATGCCGATCTTGGGTATATTGAATATAAGGATAACGGGTATCAGCTTGGATGGTATCCTGTTGGAGAATTTGTGCTTTTAATGGTTTTCCTAAACACAGACTCCCCAACAGAATCACCCCAAACAACAGCCATTTTAGCCATACCTGTTGTTTGATTTCCCTATTGACTGCCGTTTTTATAATCGAAACGTGATTCATATTTTTCACATGGATGATTAGTGGATGATCCCTTTCTATCTGCACAAAGATAGTATAATTCCTTTTTGATACTATCAATCAACGTTGGTTGAATGGCATATATTCCTTAAAAAATGTGAAAAATAGCAGTCTATTGATTAATCAGGTATTATTCCTTTACCAATCTAATGACATTGCTTTTGTCATCTGTGGTCAACTCTAGGAAATAGGTACCAGCAGGCAAGTCCTTAGTCATTTCGATGGTCCATTGATTGTTATTGGCAGGCAATTTTTCCACTAGATGTATTTGCCCTTCTACATCGTAAATTTTAGCATTTACTATTGTCGTAGGCGCAACCTGAGCTTCTACTGTAATTGCTGATTCAAAAAGTGTAGGAAAGGCAGTAATATTACTTGAACTAATGGCTAGTGGTTGAGGCGTAGTAGTTATATTCTCCCCATCTGCCGCTGCATCAAAAATGAATAGTCCTTCACTCATATCTGATACCAGTAAATTACCAGATGGTAAATAACAATAAATTCCCCATGCTCCTTTATAAAAATCATGATCTAAAGACAAATAAGTATCATAAAAACCTACATTCTTAGGCTCATAAGGATCAGAAATATCAAATATTTGGAGACCATCATGATAATAGGAAATATACAATAAATCCTCCTTAATCATGATATTATGCGCCATAGAATTTTCATCTACTCCTGAATTAAGGGTTGAAATAATTTTCATATCGCTCAAATCAGATACATCAACTATTTTGACATCATATCCATGCGTTTCATCGGCAAAAACATAGTAATTTCCATCATCGGTTAACCAGCCTGAATGGTTATACCCTTGTCTAAAGGCAGAGTATTCGTCGATTTTTCCTAATTCTTTATAATTGTCTGTATCTGCAAAATCAGCGATAACCAAACCATAGTTACCTACATTGAGATAAGCAGTATCATTACGCACATAAACATCATGCACATAATCTCCATAATCATAGGTGCCTAGTAAAGTTGGTAATCTAGGGTTCTCTAAAGAAAAGACCATTAGATCATGCCTAATTAAGTCATTAGTGAGTGGTGTACATGCATAAAGTTTGGCTTGTGCAGTATCTATGAAAATATTGTGAGTTGTGGTAAATAATTCATTAGAATCGTAGACAATAGATACACCGAAACCAAAAGGTAAGTGTCGCATATCCATGATCTGTAAGGTACTCTCCCCTATTCCTTGATCGCAGACCGCATACAAATAACCATCATAATCATGAAAATCTCTATGGCTAGCTTCTGTTCCAGCGTATCCCCCTTCTACAAAAGCAACCTCTTTGGCATTAGCTGGATCTGTTACATCAAAAAAGTGGGTTCCCATAGTCGAACCTATAATAGCATACTCTCGATCATTCATTACAACTCCCCATACATCATTATAAGTATTGCCAATAAAATCTGTAGGAGGAATTGAATCACTTTTCCAATTATAAATAAACTCAATATCCTTTGCAACATCTTGTTGAGCTTGAGTTGGTATATTGAATCCTAAGATCATCCAAAAAATTAGATGCATTGATAAAAGTTGAGTTTTTAGCATATTCCTTGTTTTAGTGTAATAGAATTTTAAGTGATTAAAAAGTAAAGTAATGAGTTAAAACGTCTTTCTCATTTTGATTGATAAATTGACCTCTATACTTTGTTAAAAAGCTTCACCAATGCCTTGCATTGCCTATGTTTTTTTGCCTTGTTTAGGAATGAATTTCTCTAATCAAAATTTGTAACCTTATTTTTTACTCGTTACTTACCTTAATAAGTCTTTTTTTAGGACAAAAACTTACACTTTTTGAAATAAACTATTAGACGATCTTTTGACAAAAGAATCAATAAGTAACAGTCAAAAAATAATTTCCGCATTTTGATGGATAAATTTAACCCTATACTGCGTTAAAAAGCCTCGCCAAGGCACGGCATTGCCTACGTTTTTTGCCTTGTCTAGGGTCAAATTTACCTAATCAAAATAGGGAACTTATTTTTCACTTGTTACTAAGTAGTACTATTTAAGTTCTTCTAATTTCTCTAGCAACCATTGCCTTTCCATTAATTCTTTTGTACTACGAATTCTGTTTTCTATTTTTTTTATTCTGTTAATATCTTTTCGTGCTATTCCAACAATTGATATCAAGAGATTAATAAAGTTTTGATTGCGAACTTTGTTTCTCTCAGCAAGAATTTTGTCTCTAGAAATAGCTACTCTAAAATTATTTGAGATGCGATCTAATTCCTCTATCTCTCTTAGCTCGTACAACAGCTTTATTTTCAGTCGTTTAGCAGCCACTTTGTAAAGTTGAGACTTGAAACTTAACTGCTTAATCAACTCTAGGGCAGCTTCATACGCTCCTTGATAAAACAACAAATTGGCTTTATTATACCAGTAGACATCCTCCTTATCTTCTCCCATAATCTTATTTCTATGTTCTTCTAGAAATTTACTTGCCCAATCTAGTTCTTTTAGGACTAAAGCTACTGTAATAATATTTCTTAAATCTCCAGCTTGTATTTGCCCATTATCATAAATAATTCCTGTTTTTAATTCACTTTGATAAATATCAAAATAGTATCTATAATAAATATCTTCTCCTAGACTGGTTTTAGAAGAACAATAATTTTTAGCATAAACATATAATTGCCGAGCTTCATGTCGAGAAAGTTTGCTACTATAAGTATGCAATAAATCTTTATACTTCAGAAAAAATGATTCAGTAGCTTGATTTTTTAGCACTAGCATGGCATGATAATAAATATTAACAATGGCAATATCAGTATACTTTTTCGATTCAACCTGTTTGATCAATAAATCAAAAGAAAAACTAGCTAAATCCATCTCAAAAACCTTAGCATAATTAAGTGCTAAACAACTATAATTTAGCTGTGTGATTAAAGAGGAAATTTCTAGATTTTCTAAACATTTTTTTAAAGTCTCTCCACATTTTTTATAATCTCCATTTTTACTGTAATAACTAAACAAACTATTATTAATTAAAAAGGCATCGTGGTAATAGGAATCATCAAATGGATCAATCTTCTTCTGTTTTTTAATTAGCTTCCTAAGTTTTCTTTCAAATAAGTCATCTAAATCATGTTTCCGATAATAATCTAAAATATTCGTTTCCAGTTCTATTTTTTTTTCGGGTTCTTCTAATGGCAAATAGGAAATAAACTTTTGAACCAAGCCATATAATTGACTAGTCAGTTTTGTTAGACCACCAATTTGATTTTCGATTTCTTTTTTCTCTGAAAAAAAATGTTTAGCAACAATTTCTTTATTTAAATTTTTATGCTGAAAATGAGGCTTAAATTTTTGTAAATACTCAAATAACTCTAAGCTTTTATGATCTTTTTTAGAATAATGAGACAATAAGAATTTATGTAGTTTTCCTAATTGTTTATTATCAAAAGTTCTTAAGGTTTTTATTAAAAGCGTATCCTCCATAATATTTAAGTATATTTTTCATATATGTATTCACTAGCATCTAATTAAGATTTCACTTATACTTCATTATTTAATATAACACTACGAATATAATTCGCCTTTTGCAAAAAACAAATAATATAATCAGTAACGAAAGTACAATTTGACTTAAATTAATAAAATTAAATTTAACAAAAAAACAAACTAAAATATAATTACAAAATAAAAAATAAGTTATCTTAGATCCAGACATTAAAAAACTAAACATTATTATTGATCTTAAATTAGACAAGCTCTTTCTCTATCTTAATCCTTCTAACTTCGCTAATAGCCATTTTCTATTTGCCAATTTTTTTGTTTCTTTGACTTGATTGATCAATTTATCAATTTTGATATGTTCTTTAGGTGGAATATTGACAATTCTGTAAAGTAGATTAATGAAATTTCGATTTCTGGTTTTATTTTTATCAGAAAGAATTTCATCTCTAAAAATAAAGACTTTAAACGCATTCATGGCAGCAGACAAACCATCAATATCATCCATTTCATAGTATAATTTTATTATCAACCGCTTTGCTGAAATTTTATAAAGCACTAATTTAAAACTTATTTTTTCTAGTACCTCTAAGGCATCTTCATAGCGTTTTTGATAGAACAATATATTGGCTTTATTATACCAATACACCTCTTCACCATCTTTACCTATAAGTTTGTAGCGATGATGCTCTAAAAAAGTATTGGCCCATTCTATTTCTCCAATCACCATAGAAACTGTGATAATATTCTTAAAGTCATCAGGACGTATTTTACCATCATCATAAATAATTTTATCCCTCAATTCGTTTTGATACAAATCAAATAAGTCTTTGGAATAAGTTTTATTTCCTAAACCGATTTTATTGGTACAATAATTTTTAGCATAAACATACAATTGCCTAGCTTCATAAATAAAAAATCTACGACTATGTTGATTTAATAACTCTTTATATTGTATAAAAAAATGTTCTTCTGATCTATTTTGTAAAAGTATAATAGCATGGTAATAAATCGCAATAATGGGCACCGTCAAATGATTCCCATTTTCAACTTGCTTTAGCAAAGCATCAGCAAAAGTAGTGGGTAATGCTACATTAAAAATCTTAGACTCATTAAGTAATAATGCTGTATAATGCAATTGACTAACTAAAGAAAACAACTCCAGATTATGCAAACAGTCTTGCAAAATCTCCCCACATGTATTTTTTATATTTCTAATACTGTGATAACTAAACACACTATCTTGAATAAGAAAAGCTTCATAATAATATAGATGTCCATAAAAAGTCCTATTTCCATGCATTTTATTCCATTTCCCCAACTGTTTTTTAAATTGATTGTGCAAACCTCTTCGTCGATAAAAATCTAATATATTTTTCTGAAATATGATTTGTGTTTCTAGTAGTTCAGCACTAGAATGAGTAATAAATTTTTCAATGAGTTTATACAAACTACTCATCAATTGACGAAGTGCTAAACCTTTGGTTGCTTCATAGTTTTTTTCAGGGAAAAAATATTTAAAAACAATTCTTTTTTCCAAATTGGGATCGGTAAAATTAGGTGCAAAATCAATTAAATATTCAAAAAAAGCAACAATCCGTTTATTTTCATTAAAATACGGAGATAACAAAAACTTGTGTAATTGCTTCAGTTCTTTTTTAGTCAAAACACTCAAGGTATGTATTAAATCACTATTCTGCATAAGTGGCTGTTTATCAAATATATTTGAACAATCTATAGCTAGATCAAGCTTTCTTTTCCTTGTTAAACAGGATTTTAAATAACGTTAAAAATACAAATATAATTGACATTTTTTAAAAAGTGTAATTGACAATATCTAATAATAAATGCAATTTTGAATTCTGTTAGGGAGAAGTTAGATAATTATCTATTCTACTTTTCCATCACTAAGGAACAGTAAAAAAATGAATGTTATTTTGATTGACAAATTTAACCCCATACTTTGTTAAAAAACCTCGCCAATGCCCTGCATTGCCTACGTTTTTTGCCTTGTCTAGTCTCAAATTTGACTAATCAAAATTATAAACTTATTTTTCACTCGTTTCTAAGTGATGGAACAGAAATAAATTAGGCCATATCCTTTATTTCTAATCCATCACTAAGTAGTAAGTCAATTTTATTTATTATTGTACTCAAACATTCAACTATGCTTTTTAGTAAATACATCTATTTATGTTTGTTTTGTTTCTTTTGCAATAGCTTTATAAGCCATGGGCAACACGTCCCAGTATCATCTGATGAATATTGCATTATATACGATAAAGTTATCATATCTAGTGATCAGTGTTATAAAGAGACCATCTCATGGGCAAATCGTTCTAGCTGGAATTTTTCAGAATACTTATACAAAATTGTTCTTTGTGATGGGAATAGTAATAATTGTGTAGAAATAAATCATTACTATACTACTCCACAAATCAATAAATCCGACTTGGAGGCTCATCCTAATTTTGCCGCCGACAATACCCTTCTTTACATTATTCCCTACAGACCTGTCACAGATGGTCAGTGTCTTATTGATCCCAATACTGCTGATGATTATAGTGAGTTCAATGGATTCACCTATCTTAGTAATGACAATTGTAATAATCTACCTATTGCGCCCCCTCCTAACACTATTGGTCATAATAATAGAGGAAGCCAAAATTACCACAAGGGTACAAAAGGCTTCGGTGATGGACTTCCTACTGAAGGATTTGCAGCAATTGATGATTTAGATGACTTTACTCATAGTGGTAGTCGCTTAAAATTTACTCCTAATTCGACTGGCGAAGCTAATTGTACTTTCACAAAACTCCCCAATCCAATACCTTTAATGGATAACTATCCTATTACTTACACCCTAAAAACACCAAGTACATTATCTATTATGATATACGATGCCAATGGACAAATCCTAGACCGATTAATTAGTGAGCGATTGCAAGTGGCTGGTTTACACCAAATCAATTGGTCTGTAAAAGAACTTAAAGGAGGTGTTTATTTTATTGTCATTAAAAC
>JAHDFT010000175.1 GCA_020628015.1 Bacteroidota bacterium | reverse complement strand
TCGGGCGAGGTCTGTGCAAATCAGGGCGACCTTTATGCAAAATCGGGCGAGGTCTATGCAAATCAGGGCGACCTTTATGCAGCCAAAAAGCCTGTCACCCACATTAATTCTAACTCGATTCCCATTTATTTTGCATCGACTTTCATTGATTGTATGCCGAATCCAGATTATTTTGGCTTTACCTCAATTCATTTTATCCCATCCTTAGTTTTTAATCTATTAACTCCAAATTGTAATACCATAACTTCAATTCATTTTATCCCATCCTTAGTTTTTAATCTATTAACTCCAAATTGTAATACCATAACTTCAATTCATTTTGCAGGTCTCCTAATCCACATAAGTCTAATAATTATAATTGGGAAGTGTTCCCCAAATGATTTTATCATTCTTTATTTTTGTCCATCCTTAAACCCATTTCCTCCAACATTCCCCCAATCAAATTGTAAAAAAATGGCAATGTGTTACTAAAATTTCTTAATTTACAACCTATCAGCCACAATTAAACGTTATACAAATTGTGATTTCCCTATTATTAAAAAACACTTACCACCAAAAATGATTGACAAAGCCCGTCAGCTCAAGCAATTTATACAAGAATTCAATATACAGGATAAGTATGGCCTGAAGAATGCGGTGAACTATCACGTCAAGGATGAAGCTTTGCAGCAGCTATTGAAAGCCTGTGTCCAGAAAGATGTACTGGCCGCTTTTTTGAAGGCGAATGCCAATCAACAAGCGATTGGGAAGGCTTTTTGTAGGGAACAGGAACAATTATTATTGGATGGATCGGAGCGATTGAATGGAAAGGATGCTAAAACCGCCATTCGCTATTGTTTGTATTTGGCGGATGTGATTAAGGATGAGGATATTGCCAAAAGGGAGGCGGAAAAGCGTCGTTTGGCGATTAATAAACCCAAACCCAAACCTACAGAACCGACGAAACCTATTGAATCGGTTCAACCGAAGATACAACGGATAGAAAAACCTAAGCAACAAAAGGAAAGACAAAAACCTGTCATCCTACCCATTTCCCCAAAAGAATCGAAGCCACAAAGACCAAAACCCAAAGCCGATTTGGTGCCAATGGTACCTATTGAGGAGGTGAAGGAAGATAGACGACTGGTTCCACAAAAAAGAAACAATAAACAATTAAGCAGAAAGGAAAAGGCAAGACTCGAACGAGTGGAGAAGCGGAAGAAAATGCCGCCACCTAAATATGAAAAGCGATCCTTGTGGAGTACTTTTCGTTGGTTTTTCCTGCTTTTATTTTTGGGTTTACTAGGTTTTGGCTTGTTTAAAGGATGGAATTATTACCAAGACCTCACCGCTCCCAAACGATATTGTCTTGCCACTAGTCTATCTATTCGAGAGTATCCTAGAGATGATGCGACCAAACTTGGTAATATAGATTTTGGTGAGGAGATGATTTACTATGGCGAAGTGCCTTTGATGGAAGGTTGGGCAGAGGTCAAAGGGCGTGAGAATGGGATTCATGGCTTTGTCAGTATGAACTATTTAGCTTCCAAGAAGTATTTCTGGGAATTGAATAGCATTTTAGGAGATGAAAAGGCTTATTTTGATACTGGAATAACCCGTAATAGAAGGGCTTTGAAGACCTATTTTGAGCAACAGAAATATTGTGGTGTTATGCCCAATAGGATTAAACTTCAATTGTATACAGGCAAGGAAAAGCGAGAATGTTATGCCTACTGGCAAATTTTCACCAAAGATCGCAGCAGCGTATTGACCAAATTGGATTTGACAGGTAATGGAAAGGAAGATTTTGTTTTTATGCTCAATAATGCCAAAAGCGATGGAAAGAAGTTGGTGGTTTGTAAATATGATGAAAATTTAATGCCTTCTTTCCATGAAATGATTCTGCCTGATGATGTAAAGGAAATCTTTCCAGTCAAACGAACAGATCGGACGAAGGACTGGTATATTGGCAATCGCAAGAATAGTGGTAAAAAGATCAAAGAGCGCATCAAACGAGATGCTTTTTACTTTGAACGTGAGGATGTCGAAGGTAAAAAGGAAAAAGTCTTGATTTATTATCGTGATGGGCGAGTGCATGAGTATGTGCAATAAATCATTATTCTTCTACGATAATCGTTGTTGTGGCACTAGTGTATCTACCACATATTTTTCTAAAGGAAATTTAAAGAAATCTTTTTTCATTCTCAATTGAGAAATCCATTTGAGGGGTAAGGTCAGCACATTATGTTTACGCCACGCCATTTTATTGAAAAACTTAAAACTTTCGATAAGACGGTATTTTTCAGGACTTACCCAAGGTCCTGCCGAACCGACATAATCAAACTCCGCCCATTCCTCTAATGATTGGGGCATTTGATAACCATTCGCAATCACATCCTGTGTAATCTTAGAACCAGGATAAGGTTTGAAATAGAAAATCGGCGTTTTGAAAGAAGGATGCATGGCATTGAGCTGTTTTGCCATCTGCAAAGAATCCCGAACGCTCTTATCTGATTCTCCTGGAAAGCCAACGATAAAAGGGAAAAAGACGGCAATATCTCGCTTGGCACATTTCGCCGCTGTTGCCCAAATATGCTCCATCTTAATATCCTTCATCAACCAATCCATCATTTCTTGTGAGCCAGATTCTACACCAACCAATACCCGACGTAAACCTGATTTTTTACAAAGGTCAAATTCCTCCTCCGACATTCGATTCCCCTGATCACCACGCAAAGTTCCCGCCCATGTGGTTTGGATATTCCGATCTAAAAACTCTTCAGCGACTTGTGTGACTCGTTTCCTTTTGGTGAAAAATGTCTCATCCTGAAAATTGATGTCTGTAAACTGATATTTTTTCTTCCAATACTCAAATTCCTCTCCCATGCGCTCTGGTTGAACGGCTGTCCAGCCTCGATTGTAAACATAGGGATCAGCACAGAAAGTACACCTGAATCGACAACCTGTAGAGGAAATATAATCAAATTGTCGTCGGTCTTTTTTCTCAAAATACTTCTCCACATTGATTAAAGAATAATCAGAAGGAGTCAACTCATTCATATCTCGCAGATGCCGCTTCATCGTCTTGTGAATCAATTGATTTTGATCTCGGAAGGTAATGCCATTAATATCCTTCAAATCCTTATGCCCCTCAAAATGCTCAATCAACTCGGTAAAGGTATTTTCTCCCTGACCAATCACACAAATATCCACATTTTGATTTTCTTCCAATATTTCTGTTGGGAAAAGTGAAGGATGCCAACCTCCCCAAATTACTGGTACTTTTGGATGTTGCTTTTTAACCTTTTCGGTAATACTCAAAGCATCATAAAGCGGTTTACCTGTCAATACCGTTACCCCAAAACAAATCGCATCCTGACAAGCCTCCAATACTTTCGCATGAGCCTGTTCATCTATCCGAGCATCAATAATAATGACTTCATATTTGGAACGGTCAACTTGTGAACCGATGGCCAATAAAGCCAATGGCATATCAAAGAAAACAGCTTCTGGATTGTATAAAACGATTTTTGACTTCATACGATAAGGAATTTACCAGTAAGGAATAACAAGGCATGTTCTAAATTACAATAAATAGAGGATTTCTTTATAAAGAATGATAAAAATAAACATAAAAAAAGGGAAAGGATATGATTGTCATATCCTTTCCCTTTTTTTGATTTGTAATTGTTTCAAATTATTTCACTCCAGAATTAATTTGTACCAAACGATTCAATTTCCCCTCCACACTATCTAGTGAGCCTTTTAGAGAGGTTAATAAACCATTTTTATCAATGACAAAATAGCCTGGTAAGAAGAAGATTTTATAGGCATATTTTACTTCAGAATATTGCTCAGGTGCAATCAAATTGATGCCGTCAATACCCAAATCTCTGATTAAAGATAAACAAGCATCTCTATCCTTATCCAAAGCAATATTCACAAATACGATTCCTTTGCGAGCAAATTCTTTTTTCAAACTTTTTAATTTTTTGAAATTATTGATGCAGTTGGTGCAAGTACTCGACCAAAAGCTCACGTAGACCAATTGCCCTTCAAAATCATAAGAAGAAACATAAGTATCTAAATCATCAATTTTACTCAAATTAAAACTAGGAGCAGGCGTACCTGGTACCAAACGCTGGCTATTATTATAAGCACTTTCCACTAATTGCCCCAAATCTGCATGAGGATTATTTTTATAGAAAGTACGTTTGCGTTCATCCGTCAAGGTATACTTTTTACTCTTAATGTCTTGCACCAATAAAGCAGACAATAAAAACTGTTTTCCCCATGATGTCGGCATGTGTTGATTGATAAGGTCAAAGTAGGTAACTGCTGTTTGTTCATCATCAGGATTAAGGGTACCAACATGATGTTTCTTTACCACATAATTGCCATAAGCATACAATAACCATTTATAAGTCGGATTATGAGCCAATTCTCTTGAATCATCTAAATTAACCGAACCTGATTTTATATCTAAGCTTTCAGGATAGAAATTCAACATTTGTGATCCTCCATTTTGAGAAAGATAATTCAATTGGTGAATTTGTCGCCAGTAGAGGATATTTCTTTCTTGTAGTTTTTTAAAGGCTGGAGAAAGTGCATGTTTTTCATGAAATTTATTGAGCGCACTTGCTTTATCTTCAAGTTGTTTATCTATTTTTTTCAGAAAAACGGCAGGCTCTCGGCTTTCCATCATGCGTAAAGTAGCTGCATCAGATCGAGAGTGGAATGGTGCTGCCTCAATCGTTTTTTTAGCATATTTGTGATCTGTACCTTTTCTTTGTTGCTGAATTAGGTACACATTATTGTTGACATTATCCCCACTAAAGGTAATGGTTTCTAGTAATTGTTTACCATCAAAATTGATTTCCATTCGGGTATTAGGCTCCAAATAGATCTCTACACTTTTTTCCCCATGTACCAATTCTAAAATACGAGGACGATTCAAGCGAGCAGGAATAATAAAGGTATTACCGCCTTGGAGTGGGGTTTCCATCATCACGGGATTTTCCAAAGGATTGTCCCAATAACGCAATTTCACCGTAAAATCAACAGGATTGGTAATCGTTCCTTTAATAATGACTTTAGGTGTATTAGTCGTTGTAGTAGACTGTGCGAATGTAAAATTAGTAACAAATGCTAGTAAAAATAACAGTATAGATAGCGAGAAGGGAGACTTTATAATAAACATTAGAATGTATTTTAAATTTAGGAATAGCTACTTTAGCTATGTTTGCGATTCCTTATGATTACTATATAAATAAATGGTCTGGGAAATAATTAAGAATATGACCCCTTGTATGTATAACTGTTTAAAGGCTTCAAAAATTATGCTAGTTTGCAATTATTCATTATGTCCTAAATTAGGTCAAGGTTTTATATTTGAATGTTATCTATAAGGTCTTAGTAAGGTGAGTTTTTAATGTATTTATAAAAAGGGTAAAAACAATGAATCGGGAATTATTATACCCAAATGACGACAATCTTTCCTATCGTTTTTCGCCTTTCCAATTGATCATGCGCCTCTGCAAGTTGGTCAATTGGAAAAATTCCTCCAATAGTTGGTTTTAGAATGCCTTTATTGGTTAAATCAACCACTTCCGTAAGACATCTTTGTAATATTTGTGGTTTGAAATCTGCAATCCGCAACATATTTACCCCAACTAATGCCTTGCTACTCATCATAAATTGAACAGGATGATATAAACCAAACTGTAAAGCTTTCCAAGCTGTTTTTAGTGGGTTTTTCTTGCGAGAGGTCATACTAGAAGCACCATAGCAAACCATACGTCCACCTGAATGTAATAAGGACATCCCCTGTTTGACATAATCTCCTCCAATCGAATCAAAGATGACATCTACCTTGCCATCAGGAGCGATTTTTTGAATCACATCTACCCAATCGCTTTCCTTGTAATTAATAGGGTAGTGCACACCCTGTTCTTTGAGGTAAGCGAGTTTTTTGGGCGCACTAGCAGTACCATAGATAATGCATTGGTGATGCTTGGCCAATTGAATCAAAGCAGTACCTACACCGCCTGCCGCTGCATGTATCAAGACATGATCGCCTTTATGTAAACGAACCATTTCTTCAGCAGCATAATAAGCTGTAGAATACTGTGTGGCCAAAGCGGTTGCAGTTGGATTATCAATATGATCAGGTAGTAAGACGACTCCTGTTGATTTAGTAACAGCTTTGGTAGCATAAGCTCCGAAACGAGTAAAGCCTAACACTCTTTGCCCTTTCTCCAATCCTTTTACCGCTTCTCCCACTTCATCAATAATACCCACCACTTCATAACCTACAATAGTAGGCAGAGGCGGACAATCTTGATATAGACCTAAACGAGCCATGACATCAGCATAATTCAAACCAAATGCCTGCACATTAATACGTACTTCATCTGGGCCATAGCTAGGATCAGGCATTTCTCGGATTTCAAAAGCAATATTGGGTGCACCATTTTTGACTAATACAGCAGCTTTCAATTGGGATAATTTTTGCATTAAAAAAAGCTAAAATAACTAAAATGCGGAAAAATTGCCAACATGAATTAGAATTTCTTCATTTGTATAATTTTCTAAAGTTAATAAAGCTTCATATGGATCGCCTTCTAGCCCAAGTAGGTGAGCGAATGCGGGTTCTGTTTTCCATTGATTATATCTAAGCTGCATAATTTTCTGGCGGAAGGTAGTTCCTAGTAGGTGGAGGAGTCGATGTTCAATCATCATGTGTCGGTAGGCGTATTGTTGTTGGACAGGAATGGCTTGTCCGAATAATTCAATGGCTTCTTCTTGATAGGTAAAACGGATAATGATACAAGGAATTTGACGGATGCTTTTGCGATTGAGGTAGAAATCAGGTAGATGTGCCCATAGTTGGGTCATGTGTTGTGCGAATGCATCAAAGTCGGTAACTTCACACAGTATATCCAAATCACTTTCGGGAAGGTCAATACCGATGGGGATTGTGCCTGCTAATACAGGACGATAGGCAGCTAGTGGCTCCCATACTTCAGGAGCTAATCGGTGGGAGCAATCGAGGAGGGGAGGTAGCATGAATTAAGCGTTTATTGTAGGGGGCGATTATATATCGCCCCCCATTTTTCATTATATCCTATAACTACTCACAAGGAGATTTATTAAAACCTCGTTTTTGTAAGCCCAAAGCCGTATTCCAATATTCATTCAATTGTGTTTGATCTTGAATGATCGCTTTTCCATCAATATCCAAGACCATGATTTGTTCTTTCTGAATATGTTGAATACCAGCTTTTTGTACTAAGTTATACATTTTGTCCATAAGTCCTTTACTATTCACCATCACTTTTTTATTTTCCTTTCTCAGAAGAATGTGATCTGCAAAGTCTGGACTATTTTCTTTCAACAAAACAACGCAAAAATCATTACCAACCAATACTTGATAATCTTCGATTATTGTAGTGTAAAAACCATTAGGATTATTATTTTTTGTTGCTGTTCCAAACAGCATTCGATCCATTTCTTTACGATTGACTACTACAATATCTTCTTTTTTTACGGTTTCATTATTTTCCAATAAACTTTGGTAATGTCTTTCTACTAGTCCATTATAATCCTTAACACTACCATCCTCATTGAAAAAAGCTTTATTCTCCTCTGCTTGGGGATCACAGGCAATTACCCGTAAGCCCTTTTTGATCAATATTTCTTCTCCTTCTAAACTAGTGACATAAACCTCTTCCGAACTAGTTTGATTACTAGTGATAGTACTAAAAGCTTCCATACTTTTGGTACAAGAAAAGATGCAAAATATCATTAAAGCTATAGGGAAACCCATTAATAAACTGAATCCAGGGAAGGACCTTTTATTCCATTTTGATATCATGATTAATCTTTTTTTAGTGGATAAAAAATTAAAGTGGTGCATGATGGGTAAGATTTTGGAATAATTTTTAGCCTGTTTGAGCAATAATTGTGCATAAGCATAACTATCGCTTTTTGTGCGCTTCACCGCTTGCTGATCAGCGATATATTCGTGTACTTCTCGAATTCGGTAACGGAGCAGCCACATAACAGGATTAAACCAAAACACAATACATAGCACCTCAAAAAATAGTATGTCTAAAGTATGCCCTTGTCGGATATGTACCAGTTCGTGTTGCTTGATCTGTTGTTCGTCTGCTTCAGGAAAGTCATTTGCTCGACTCCAAAAAATATAATTGAAAAAGGAGCAAATAGGAAAAGGATGATCAAGTAGTACGAGTTTGTGATCTTCGTATACTTCAATACTTCCTTTTCGGAAAACTTGCCACAAACGATATAGGGTGATGCTTAGACGTAGGGTGAATAAGCTTAAACCGAACAGATACAAATACCAAAATCCCTGTGCGATCACACAATTACCAGAAGGCAATGTAAAAGCCTGTACATCGCTTGCCGGCTCGTTGATGTTTTGGCTAATGACAAAAATTACTTCTGCAAATACGGAATTCCCTTCAGGGTTTTGATGGATGGAAATATCCAATAAAGGCAATACAATGGCTAAACAGGTGCTGATAATCAAGTACCAACGATTTTGTTGGAATTGATTGTCATGCTGTAAAAAGAGTTGGTAAATCAAATAAAAAAAGAGTAAACCGATACCTGATTGAAAAAAGTAGGTCATTGTAATATATAAATTCGTTGTTACTAAGGTTAATTTGAAGGCTAGGATAGCTATTCCTTATTTTTCTTTCTGCTCAATCGTCCATTCTATATCCCATCTTTTGACATAATCTTGAATGGGACCTAAACCCACAGAAGCCCTTCGTTGATTGACGTATTCTGGGTCTTCCAAATTATCCACATAAAAAGTCCCATCCTCTGCATTTCTACCAATTTGAGAACCATAGATTTGTTGTTTGCCTTCTCTCAAATTCACTCGATCAATCAACAAAGCCAATGATCGCCAACTAGCCTCCTCATTATCTGCTGCTTCTCGCATCATGGGTAGGTATTTTTTCTGTACCTCTAGGTCTGCATGTTGGACAATCAAAAAAGCTGCCTGTGCTGCACTTCCTTTCACCTCTGATTTTTTTGGCCAACCATGTTCTGCAATAATCTCTTCCAAACGAGTTAAGATTTCTTCATTCACTTTGCGTTTGGCTTCTGTAAGCACATGAAATATAGGAGATTCATAGCCCAAAGTTTTACTTGCTAATTTCATTTGGTCATAAAATGCTTGATCTTTCAGTTTCATTCGCCAAAGCTCCTTAGATAAAGCCAAGTTTTTATATTGACCATGTTTAGCTTCTATGCGTTCTATCAGTTGATCTTCTAAGGTAGCCCACCTTTCATCCTCTATCAAAAAATAGAAGTCTGGATCTGTTAAAGCCTGTACAGAAGAATCATTTTCTACGGCAATATTGAGGTAGTGAAAAGCTGTATCTACTTGTCTGGTTAAGGCTAAGGCACAAGCGTAATTGTAAGTATTGGTACGATTATCGGGTTCTGCCTCAAAAATACGAGCGTATTCTACTATAGCCCCTTCAAAATCCCCTGCTTCTCTTAAGGAATCAGCTGGAGATAGAACAAATTGTTGAGCGAGTGCCATACTGCTGAATAGGCATAGTATGGCTAGAATGAAAGACTTTTTCATAAATGATTGCTTTAGATTAGAGTTTGAGTTAATTAATTACATACAAAATAGGGTACGTAAAGTCCTATTTGGAGTTGTTGTTTTTCTTGATTTTTTCCAAAACTTCTGTTAATTCATCGACACTTACCTCATCCTCATGCACAAAAAAAGAAACCACCTGCTCAACAGAGCCACCAAAGTATTGGGTGAACATTTGGCGGAAAGCTTGTTTTCGGTATTCATTTTCCTGTAAAATAGGATAATACCGATGCGTTTTTCCAAATGCTTCATGACCTACCAAACCTCTATCTTCTAATTTGCGAACGATAGAAGAAATGGTGTTATAGGGTGGTTTCTTATCGTTAGGTATCGATTCTATAATTTCTTTAACAAAAGCTTTTTTCAATTTCCACAAAATCCGCATAATCTCTTCTTCCTTTTTATTGAGATAGATTTTCATAATGATGGCTGTTTTGACTTAGTAATGGTGATATTAATGGATGACTATACAAAGGTAATAACTAAATTTTAGTTAATCAACTATTTTTTAAGTTAATTGACGATATTTTAGTTTTATAACGAACTCTTCGTTGAGGAATTGTGTACATCATTAATAAATGTAGACTTTTTAGAGCTTCTTCTAGTGTAATTACCTAAGTAACAGCTAAAAAATAAACCGACATCTTGTTGTTTAATTTGCTGCTATACTTCGTTAAAAAGCCTCGA
>JAHDFT010000174.1:3233-10355 GCA_020628015.1 Bacteroidota bacterium | reverse complement strand
TTTTTTATTTTGATTGATAAATTTGACCCTATACTTCGTTAAAAAGCCTCGCCAAGGCACGGCATTGCCTACGTTTTTTGCCTCGTCTAGGGTCAAATTTCCCTAATCAAAACTGTAAACTTATTTTTCACTTGTTCCTTAGACTCCTAATCACAGCCCAATAAAACTTGTTGCAAATCATAAAGATAATCTATTCATCATAAATTTTTGATTACCACAATTATGATGAATGACTTAAGTTTTACACTTAAGTCATTCATCTTTCTTCCACAAATCATTCAAACAAAAAAACATATTGTTTTTTTTATGTAAATTATCTAAATAATACTTGTTATTCACAAAACTTTTGATCATCTTTGTACAAACATTAATGTAAAAAATTGTTGAACCATAATTAGCTATTAGCCCTCCATAATTTTAACTTATTGGCAGTAAGTAGCAAGCTGTCAACTACATTTAGTGTAATATAAATATTCACTTATCATTCGTTAACCTTTATATAACCCATTTAAATTCGACAGATCAATTAATCTCATTTTACTAACCTAAAGTGTAAAGACAATAGATAGAAACAATATATAAAGCAAACCAATATTTACTTCACAAACATAAATGAGCATTAGCAAAGTAAAGTATTCTAATCTCTACCCAATTCCTACTCCATATTCCTCCTATTTAGGGATAGTAAAGGTATACATACATCCTTTTACTTACATTTTATTCGTTTTCACTAACGGTAATTCTGTAATTATTTTCGTCATAGAAAATCAAAAGGTATAAAAATAGTTTTATTTACTTTTTACTATGCCTATCTACCTCAACTACCTGTTTTTCTTAATTTAAAAGAAAAAAGAAATCTCCGTATTTTGTCATGTTTTACATCTAAATAATTAACTATTGTCCATACTTTTATAGAAAATTGTATATTTACGATTGAAAATTAATTTAATAGATTTAATGATCTAATTCATTCATAAAAAAAATCTATTGTCTTTAATCTCTTGATTTTTTGATCTAAATGTGTTTTCTTTTTTTTTCTTTTAAAGATAAGTGACATTTAATTTTTTTATCGTCTAAAATCCAGTTTGCATATAAAAATAATTAATAAAATTCAGTTTTAGCCTATATTGTCTTTACAAGTATTTTTGTATTACTTACTGGTTTTGAGTGTGTTAGACAAATCTTTAATATTTCACCTTCACTTACAACTCTTGTAACCATACAAAAGAGAAGCATAACTATGAGCTTGATATTATTGATTGAGACAGCTACAAATGTTTGTTCAGTAGCTTTAGCAGAAAAAGGAAAGTTGTTAGGATATAAAGAAGAGCTTAAAGAAGGTACTTCTCACAGTTTATTAGTAACATCGTATATTGACACACTACTAAAGACGAACCATTTTAAAGCAAGTGATTTATCAGCAGTAGCCATTAGTGCTGGTCCTGGTAGTTATACAGGTTTACGAATAGGATGCTCAGTAGCAAAAGCAATTTGCTACACCTTAAAAATACCTCTAATTGCAATATCAACCCTCCAAGCACTAGCTTGGAAAGCTCAACAAACTATCCCACTCCCAACCCATAATGTATCCAATGTTTTTCTCCCCATGTTAGATGCACGAAGAATGGATGTATATACCATCGCATTTGACCAAAACCTAAAGGCACTCAATAAAGTGGAACTCAAACGCATCACATCAAATACGTTTGAATCTTTAACAGATACATATCCGTCCATTTACTTTTTCGGTAACGGTGCAGCTAAATGTTTGGATCACTTAACCCATTCATCTTTCCACTTTCTCGACAAGCAATATTGTTCGGCAACTAATATGCCCGAACTAGCTCATCATGCCTTTTGTACTCAAGACTTTCAGGATACTGCTTACTTTGAACCAAGCTATTTAAGTAAGTATATACCAAATATAAGCAAAAAGAACATTTTATAATCATATTATTTTGTTTTTATTAAAAATATCTTTACATTTGTGTATAAATGTTTAACCAATTATACTCAATTGATTAGAAACCAATTATTTGTTCATTTTAAATTATATTAATGATGGGAACACTTAGTAAAACAGATACTGTAGTTGTCCGTCAGAATTCTGACAATCCAATTAAGTTAGATTATAACTTATTAAGAAAAGCTGTTCTTGTACTAAGAGCTGTTAATCACAAATTGCGTCAATCTATTGTGCAATTATTAGAAGAGAATAAGCGACTTACAGTTACAGAAATCTATGTGAAGTTACGTTTGGAGCAATCGGTAGCATCTCAGCATCTTGCTATTTTAAGAAGAGCTGGTGTGGTTATCACAGAAAGAGACGGAAAATACATCCACTACTCTTTAAATCACGACCGTATTGCAGAAATCGCACAATTGGTAGAAGAATTAGCAAGATAATAGCATAGCTACAGCAGAATTACTTATTATTGTATATGCCATAATTTTGTATACAAAGAAATAGTGCAAAATACATCGGTCTACTTTGCACTATTTCGACTAACTTCTTGCTAAGAAATAGTAAAGAATAAATGTACATTTGGATTGATCAACTTGTCAATCTATCTTTCGTTTATTCCTAATCAATAAAAAATCTCTAATGAATATTCATTAGAGATTTTTTTTGTTATTATAATAATTGGTACGGTATGTGTGTAATAGTTATAAGTAAGATATTTGTATAATTTATCCATAATCCCCAATAGATCATTCCCTCTATAAATCCATTATAGCCAATATGCTGTAAATCCTCAAAAATCTAAGCCCCATATAAAATTAGTAGCAAGCAAGAAATAAATTACCTATCTAAAGTCTACTAGTCAGTATTTATTTGGCTTACTACTTAGAACAGAAAAAAGCAATCATCGCTAAAATAAAATATTTCAAAACCACTATATTTTATCCCCACTTATAATACAAATCCCTTATCTATCATCTTAAAGCTTAATTGTAACAAAATCTAGCCGTAAAACATCCCTACAAATCCTATATGTTTACAGCATATTCAATATAAAGCGATTTTTTTGTAACATTTCCCGTTGGGGTTATGTTTAACCTGAAAAAAAGATATAAGATACTTCTATATCTCATATTAATTTTGTATCTTTAGGTATGTTAAAAGGTAATTTTTTCTCTTTTCTTATATTAATTAGATATAAGTATTTAAAAACTAAAACATTATACACAATAATACAACTATAAACATTAACTGATACAATTATGCTTTCCAGAAAATTGTATCACTCATTCAGCACATGCTATTTAAGGAACAGTAAAAAAATAACTTTACAATTTTAATTGATAAATTTAACCCTATACTTCGTTAAAAAGCCTCGACAATGCCCTGCATTGCCTACGTTTTTTGCCTTTTCTAGGGTCAAATTTCCCTAACCGAAATTTGTAGATTTATTTTTCACTCGTTCCTAAGTAATGACAGAATTATAAAGTAAATATTTCTTTCACTATTTATATTCACTTTGATGTCATTACGGTATTAGACAGCCATCTGAATTTTTCATTAAAAATTAGGTAAACATGACAGCATTCAATCAAGAAAATCTGGATATCGCATCTGAATTATTAAGAGCGATTACGCATCCTTTGCGACTTCAAATTATTGCCTTTATTGACTCAGAAAAGTTAATCAATGTCAACAAAATTTATAATACCTTGAAGTTAGAACAATCTATTACTTCTCAACATCTTCGTATATTGAGACAGGTTGATTTAGTTGACACTAAAAGAGAAGGCAAATACATTTACTACTCCCTTAATTACGATAAAATGGAGCAGGTAAATAACGCCATTATTGACTTTACTGCTAAAATAGAAAATACAGTTGAATTAGAAGAAGAAGGATAATTCTTATGTATAAATTTATGAACAGCAAAAGGGGAAATTTATTGAATAAATTTCCCCTTTTTATTTTGCCTAGAAACAAGTGAAAATAAGTTTGTATAATTGATCTCCTGTTCCTTTTTAGACTTTATTTTATCGAATTAATAGCACTGTACCTTTTCGTTCTAACATATACCCACTATCTGTTTGCATAGTAATACTATATGCATAAGCTCCTTGTGGAGCCATTACCCCCTCAACTGTTCCATCCCAACCTTCAGAGGGTACTGAAGTCTTGAAAACAACCTTTCCCCACCTATTGAAAACAACCATACTATAATTTTCGTCATTTTCAAACAAAAGCTTAGGCTTAAAGACATTATTAGCAGCTTCATTAGGGGTAAATGCATTTGGTAAAAATACACGTGCAGTTTGCTGAATACAAAAGATATTAGATCGACTAGTAAGCGTTTCTGTTGGTTCACCTGGCAAATTCAATTCATAGGTGGCTTCTATATAATAACAATAGCTTGGAGCCTGTTCTACATCAGTAAGTACATCTTGAAAATTAGTATTATTCACTCCAGTTATAGATTGCACAAACTCAAAATCATTACTCTCCCCTACACTTCTATAAATATCGTATTGAATTAAAGTAGAATAAGTCAACTCAAATGGAGACCATTCTAGCCCATTGGTTTGATTAAATTGATCTCTACCTCTCAAATAAATCGTACTTCCATAAGTTGATCTAAATTGTCGATTGCATTCATCAGTATGTTGTAAACGATAAAAGTAAGGGAATTTATCTGTTTCTGTTTGCATATCAAGATACTGCATATTTTCCGTATAAGGTCCCAAAACATCTGTCAAGAATCCTAATTGCAGGCTATCTTTAGTTCCTCTAATGATGCTCAATAATGTAATTGGATTGTCTATATCTATATTCCAGTCCAATATAACTGCATTATCTCCATCTACTGTAATGTTCTTCAAATAAATATACTCTGGTCCGTTTGTAGCAGTTAAACTAGCACAAACCGAATTAGAATTAGAGCGTTGTCCATTAGCTCCTCTAGCAATGACTGTAAAACAAGCACTTCTTTTTTCTTGTGGTAAGGTATAATCATAAGTATTCTGACTAGCTGGGACTGTTGCTACTACTTCTTTGACTGGTGGAACTACTGTTGTATCCACTACATTAACCTCATACTCTACCAACTCACTCCCCCAACCTTGATAAGCTGTCCATTCCAATTCAAATTCACTTTCACAATCACTATTGGTAATTGTCAGATGTACTGATTTATGTTCTACTGTAGACGTATTTCCTACCTCTATAGCTGTTTGATTAGAAAAGCATTCATCAAAACTAGCAATATTATAGGCTTCAGGAAATAAACCAGGTGTTGCTAAAGAATCGTAATAAACAAAGAAGGTTCCATTCCAAATCAAGTCATCTATAAGTACAGTATCCCTAGGACTAAAAGATACCCTATTAGGTTCTAATCCATAAATTAAATAACCAAATGCTTCTGTTGCAATACTTGGACTAAAAACAATTTCTACAAGTTCATCTGTTAGTACATCTATTTTTTCTATGATTGGTGGCTCTGGATTCTCAGAGCTTGCCATCGCAGATGGGTTAGAAACTTGATTACCGCATCTCTTGACAATATAGTAGTAAGTTGTACTTCCGTCATATTCTGTATCAATATAAGTCAATTGCTCTTGATCATTAATCGTGATCAAACTTACAAAAGGACCATCAGGGTTATTCGACTTGTAAATTTCATAGGCTGAAAAAGTATTACCACAAGTTGTACCACTTATGTTAGGATCTTCTTTGATCCATGCCAACTCTAAAGAACCATCAATGAGTTTATTGACACAAGTAATTTTAGGAGGGATAACTTGTCCTTTTGCCAAAAATGGGAGGAGGAAAAAGCATAACAGCAATACAAGAGGCTGATATATTTTCATATTGACCTTTCTTTATTTTTCGAGATATATGTATACATTATTTAGCTAGGCTCCAATGATTACCTGTAGTGATTGATCGGTATTCAAATAAGTTTTCGCCATTGTTTGAAGTTGTTCATTAGAGGTAGTTTTGATGGCTTGTACCAATTGGTGATAAAAGTCTAAGGTCATTCCATAAGCATTCACACCTTGAAATGAAGAAATGAGATTGAATGCCCCATCAACATTAGACAGTAAACTACCTAGAAGATAATTTCGCACCACCAATAACTCTTCTCTTTCGACAACATCTTCTTTTAAACGATTGATTTCCTTAATTATTTCATCCAATGTCTCTTCCCATACTTCAGCTTTTACTTCTGTACTGACATAAAAGAAACCATATTGTAAATAAGACACAATGGTTGAATAAATGCCATAGGTATACCCTTTATTTTCTCTAAGATTAGCTACTAGACGAGAGCCGAAATAACCACCCAAAATGGTATTCAATATAAACATTTGAGGAAAATCGGTATGCGTTTTATTAAATAAGGGAATAGCAAAACGTACTGCTGCTTGAACTGCTTTAGGTTTATTGGTGTATTCTCGAAGATGTTGAAAAGTAGGTAAAGTATACTTAGGCACTTTGGGTATATCACCTGACCAATCATCCCCTCCAAATAATTGATTGAGTTGTGTAATGATATCCTTTGGTAGTTTACCTGCTAGATAAATTTGGCAATTATTCGATTTATAATTGGCTTTATAAAAAGCTTGTAATTCTTCTCGATTGATCTCATCATAGTCTTTTAATGAAGTCGTTTTGCCATAGGGATGATTTTCTCCAAAGTACAGGTTATTGAATCTTTCATCTGCCAGAAAACCCACCTTTTCTTTGCTCACCAACAAGTTTTGCCGACTATTTTGTAGGATGGTTTGTAATTCTTTTTCAGGAAAATTACTATTGATTAAAATATCCTTAATGAGGGGCAAAATAGCAGGAAGATGCCTAGTTAAGGAATAAAGTGTTACATAAGAAAAATAATTACTGCACTTCGTTTTTAAAGTGGCTCCGTAAAATTCTACTTCATTAGCAATTTCCTGCGTGGTATAATTACTAGTTCCTTCTCGTAACATTCTACAGGTAAAAGAGGGAAGCAATGGTTGGCTATTGAACCATTTTCCTGCTCTAAATACAAATTTGATCATCATCACCTCATGCACTCCAATATTGAAGGCGTGAACAGGTATACCATTATCCAAAACATTTTTCTCTACTTGTGGAATATTCAATTGGTCAATGACACGTAAAGG
>JAHDFT010000174.1:0-3133 GCA_020628015.1 Bacteroidota bacterium | reverse complement strand
TAAATCTATTCTTTACACCTATCTTTTTTTCAAATAATAAAGTGTGGAACAATTTTCTTTTCTAAAAATAGATTGAGCAACAGTTTGTAATTGGTCAGTAGTAATGTGGATGTATTTTTCCATCTCATTATTAATGGCATCCACCATACCCAATAAATCAAAATAAGCTAAATAAAAGGCTCGATTTCCAATGTTAATATCAGAAAAAGCAATAGAAGAAGCTACTTTATTAATGACCTTCTCTAACTCCCTTTCTCCCACTACTTCAGTTTTCAGTCGTTCCAACTCCTCCCAGATCGCTGCTTCTGCTGTTTCTATTTTTACATTAGGAGCCAATTTCCCATAAACAAATAATGAACCATTGTCAAAGCTCCCAGAATGTGTCGCATTGAGTGTACTAAACAACTGTTTTTCCTTGACCAAAGATTGAGTCAAACGAGAAGAATTACCACTTGCCAATAAATCAGACAATAAATCAACCGTATAAAACTCTGGATCGAGTCTTTTACAAATATGAAAACACATGTACAAAGCATCCACAGGAACATCTGCTTCTACTGTCTTTTTTCTAAATGCTTCTTGCTTGGGTTCTGGGCTAATTTGCCGAGCAGCCAAATCACTAGGCGCAATATCTCCAAACCATTTTTTGGCTTTTTCTAGTACTTCATCGGCTTTCACCCCACCAGCAACAGTTAAAATAGCATTATTGGGACGATAATAACGGAAAAAGAAATCTTTAACCTCCTTCAATTCCACCTGTTCAATATGTGCCAACTCCTTGCCAATGACTGGCCATTTATAAGGATGCTGTTGATAACTCAAATCCCTCAACTGATGCCATGCATCTCCATAAGGTTGATTGATATAATGCTCCTTAAACTCCTCGCACACGACCCCTTTTTCTGCTTTTAAAAAGGCTTCATTGAAATTCAAACTCAACATGCGATCAGATTCCAACCAGAAAGCCGTTTCAAGATTAGAAGCAGGCAAATGATCATAATAATTGGTCATATCGCTGCTAGTAAAAGCATTGCATTCGCCTCCAGCCATATGTAAAGCACCGTCATAATCAGGGACATTGACCGATCCTCTAAACATTAAATGCTCGAAAAGGTGAGCAAATCCTGTTTTGTGTGCCTGTTCATCTCTTGACCCTACATCATAAAGTACATTGACCACAGCCATCGGAGTCGTTTCGTCCTCATGAACGATGACTCTCAATCCGTTATCGAGTTGGAATTTTTGGTAATTGACCATTGAAATGGTATTAGTTTATAAATAATCACTCTGTTTAAACGATATAGAAAATAGCAAATTATGACTTTGCCATCGTCTATTTTCAAAAATTGGCGCAAAGTTACAAAATGCTTTGGACTGTTTTAGATTTGATCAGCAGAAAGTTTATTGATTAGATTCCAACAAGCTATTTTAAATACTAGAAACCAAGTGCCGTATCTTCCCCCCTAATATCCGCTCCTCCTTCTAAGTTGCCATTTTCCAATACTAAAATAGCATCTACTCGACCAATAGCCCCTCGTTCCACTAAAGTATGTCCCATTTCCCTCAACCGTTTCTGTTGAGCTGCTTGAAAAGTCCCTTTCTCCATATAAACCGTATCTGGCTTCCATTGATGATGAAAACGCAAAGCATTCACCGCCTCCTGCATAGACATTCCAAACTCAGAGACATTGAGGAAGGTTTGGAAGACGGAGGTAATAATGGTGGAGCCACCTGGTGTACCTACCACCATATGTAATAAACCATCCTTCTCGATGATTGTCGGGGTCATAGAACTCAACATGCGTTTACTAGGTGCAATCGCATTCGCTTCATTTCCGACCAATCCAAACATATTTGGGACACCTGGCTTGGCACTAAAATCGTCCATTTCGTTATTGAGCAAAAACCCTGCCCCACCAACAATGACTTTAGAGCCATAATTGCCATTTAATGTGGTGGTAATCGAGGCAGCATTTCCATATTGGTCAATAATAGACAAATGTGTTGTCTCCTCACTTTCTTTCACAGACTTACTTTCTAAACTACCTGCACCCTTCGGTTTTCCTGCTTCAATATTTTTAGTACGAGAGGATTTTTGGGGATTGTAATCCTCCATTCGATTATTCAAATAATCTGCCTGCAATAAACCATCAACAGGCACCTTATAGAAATCAGGATCACCCAAATGCGTTGCTCGATCTGCATACACTCGACGTTCTGCCTCCACCATTAAATGCACTGTCTTAGGGTCTTGAAAACCCCATTTAGCGATTGGATGTGGTTCGACCATTTCTAGCAACTGTAGTAAGGCAATCCCACCACTAGAAGGCGGCGGCATGGAGTGAATTTTATAATTTTTATATTCCCCAGTAATCGGTTTTCGCCATACTGATTGGTAATTTTTAAGGTCTTTTTTAGAAATCAAGCCATCCCCTCTTTCCATTTCTGCCACCAAGCTATCTGCCACAGGCCCTTCATAAAAACCTGCACGTCCATTTTGAGCAATCTGGCTCAAAGTCCATGCTAATTGCGGTTGTTTTAAAGTATCATTGGCTTTCCATCCTCCTTCTTTATAAAGATCAGGCACTCTAGTACTCCACTTTTTCATATCCTCCTGATGCTCATTAAAATGATCTGGCTCCTTCTCCGAAACAAAAGGACAAGCTTTCGCCAATTCAATAGCAGGCTCCACCAAGGACTCAAAGCGCATCGTTCCATACTTTTCATGCATCCGCACTAATCCATCTACCGTTCCAGGAATCCCGACCGCCAAATGTCCATCTATGCTTTTTCTAGGAATGACATCCCCTTTTTCATCCAAATACATATCCTTATGCGCCTTTTCAGGAGCTTCCTCCCTAAAGTCAAGTGTTGTTACTTCCGCATCCTTAGAGCGGTAAACCAAAAATCCACCACCACCAATATTCCCCGCTCTAGGATAAACCACAGCTAAAGCAAACATGGTCGCTACTGCTGCATCTATTGCATTTCCTCCCTTCTGTAAAATCTGCACCCCTACTTCCGATGCTTTAGGATGTGCAGAGACGACCATTGCTTTTTCTGCAATGGCTCCTGTTAGTCGAGCATTGGCATTTATCGTGTTTTGTTCATTATTCGGTGCTTGTGTTCGACA
>JAHDFT010000173.1:8234-10411 GCA_020628015.1 Bacteroidota bacterium | reverse complement strand
TTTTTACCATTTCCTAAATTTCTTCTTTATAGAAAAGTAAATTACTAGCTTCATTTACTACTGATAGCTACAAACTATTTCTATTTCCCCTTCGGCTGCACCTTTATATCCACCTTATTAGGACTACCAGCCGCCTTAGGAGGTTGCTGTACCTTGATCGCTGGCTTGCTGCCTCCTCTAACCGTATCCGTAGACTGTACATTATTATTTTTCTCAAAACTTTTGATAATTTCCTCTGGGCTTTTACCTAAGTTTTGCATAGAAAATTGTACATCATCTGCCAATTCATGCTTAGGATATTTGTCTATAAATTCTTTGTACAACTGCTTGGCTTTTTCCAAATCTTTTAAGTCATTCTCATAACTAAATCCCATTAGGAAAAGGCTGTGTGGTGCTTTTTCATATTTAGGATATTTATCGTGGATGGTTCGATAAATTTGAATAGCCTTAGAATAGTCTTTGAGGGTACGTAAAACTTCCGCCCCTTTAAATAAGTAAGCAGGTGATTGCTCATCATCTGGAAAGGCATCTGCATATTGTTGATAAGCATCAACGACTCCCTGCATTTGCGTTTTTGTTTCTGCCTTATTAACATCCATTGGCTTGTCATTTCCGTACAAAGCCTTCTCAAATTTGTTAATATCTCCAGCCATTTGATCTTTTGAAGGACCAGAGCCACATCCTACCATCAATAGGAGGATCAAAGAAAAGAGTATAGTATATGTTTTCATCTTTACACATTTAGATGACAAAAATAAATTTTTGTCCTGAAAAACTGAAATAGATATCCTACTTTCTATCAAAAGAAAGAGAATTAATTATATTTTTTTATTGTATAAACTTCGGAAATACGATTTGTATGCTTGTCCCCTTTTGAATTTCACTCCTTAATTCAAATTGTCCATCCAGCAAATTAACCCGTTCTCGTATACCGATTAAGCCCCATCCTTTCCCATCTAAAATACTAGGATCAAAACCTTTGCCCTTATCTATAATATCCAATTCAATAGCTGTGGCTAGTACTCGAAACTTGACCCACACCTTATCCGTTTGAGCATGTTTCCAGACATTTTGCAGGGCTTCTTGGACAATTCGATAAATGCCCATTTCTAGGCGTTTTTCTATTTCCTTGACCGCTCCTTCCACTTTAAGCTCCACTTGTAAACCATATTTGGCTTGCCAGTCTGCCGCAAGTTCTACCAAAGCTTCTACAACATTCTTATTGGTCAATGGTGTTGCTCTGAGATTCACTACCGAACGTCTAGCAGCTTTGATGTTTTGCTGGGCTAGTTTTTTCAGTTGCTCGACGACTTTCTGGATACGTTCATTGGTCTGTTCTTGTTCCAGGAGGATGTCGAGGGTTTCGAGTTGTAGGGAAATGGCGGTTAATCCTTGCGCTAATGTATCGTGGATTTCTCTAGCCAAACGGTTGCGTTCCTCAATCACTCCCATTTCGAGGCTATTTTCAAATAAACGACTTCGGTTGATCGCAATACCTATCAGATCTCCAATCGTATAAAGTAGTTGCAAACGCTCGGAAGATAGCCGCTGTGAACGTTCACTCACCACATTCAATATCCCCATATTTTGACTCCCTAAACCAGAACGCAATGGTACACTAGCATGATAGCGCAAACCTGCTGTTCCTTCCTGAAGATTTTTAAGTCTGGTACAGGTGATCTCGCTAATATTCAGGGCTTGTTGATCATCTTGTTGACTTAAATATTGTTGTATGCAATAGCATTCTCCACTTAACAATGCTGGTTTTTCTTTAAAAATAGGTGGTAGATTGAAGGAAGCAGCTAACTGACTTTCTTTTTTTTGGGGATCAAAAAGCCAGATCCAGCCAGTTTTGAGGTCTAATAAATCAACAATTTGTGCGAGTACTAGTGGCAAAGCCTTTGCTAAACGCACTTCTTTGTTGAGTTGTTGTGCAATATTGTTGAGAATGGATAATTCTTTGTTTTTTTGCTGGAGTTGGTTATAGGAGGGCATTTGTTTTGGTGATTATAATTAAAAAGCCGACCTGCTCATCAGGTCGGCTCTATATTACAATATAAAAATTGTCGAAGTTATTTTCTGTCGTTCTTTATTCAAATGTACTAATTTTATTCTTATTAAATAGTGTTATGACTATTTTTTTTAATAAAAATTAGTTCATTTATACGATCAGTTTA
>JAHDFT010000173.1:0-8134 GCA_020628015.1 Bacteroidota bacterium | reverse complement strand
ATCCACAACAGCTTTGAATGCTTCAGGATGATTCATAGCTAAGTCTGCTAATACTTTTCTATTCAATTGAATATCATTTTTGTGTATCAATCCCATGAATTTGGAATAGCTCAAACCTTCTGCACGAACAGCAGCGTTGATACGAGTAATCCATAATCTACGGAAAGTACGTTTTTTATTGCGGCGATCTCTATAAGCGTATTGCCAACCTTTTTCAACGGCATTTTTAGCAACCGTCCAAACGTTTTTTCTTCTACCAAAATATCCTTTGGCGTGTTTTAATATTTTTTTTCTACGTGCTTTTGAAGCCACGTGATTAACCGACCTAGGCATTAGATTAAAAATTTAACGATTAGATAAGACCTAACGTAGTAAACCCACGCAGGTAATTTCCGTTTTTGTAGTCCTTGTGAGCAAGGATTTAATCAATAAGCGGAAATATTTTGTCTTGGCGAGTGGTTAAGTTACCTTAGCAACATGGATGCTATACTTTATAGCTCCCTACTCTAGTGTTTTAGATATTCAATAGTGCTTTTACACGTTTAAGGTCACACTTCTTAATGAAGTCTGCATTCAATAAACGTTTCTTTCGGTTTTTCTTTTTCTTGGTCAACAAGTGTCCTTTGTAAGCGTGGTTACGCTTGATTTTACCAGACCCTGTTACCTTAAACCTTTTTTTAGCACTAGAATGTGTTTTGATCTTAGGCATAATATATTGTATTCTTTTTACAAACGAGTGGCAAAGGTAGGATTTTTCTTTGGGAAAAAGAAGTTTGATTTTGTTTTTTTATGAGGGTTATTTTTGTCTGTTAGCCTATTTTCTGATAAAACGCTTCTGGTATCCTAGTGAAATCCGTATCAACCTTGGTTATTTCTGGATACATATTGACCCAATCAGCAGGGTCAAAAGATAGATTCCCTTTAGCATAAAAACCCTCCTCTAATTTATATCGAATTTTACTCAAAAAACGAAAGATCTGCTCTTGCTCTCCATAAGGAATATCACTATAAGTTTTATATTGTTGATACCACTCAGGTTTACCTGTCCAGTAGATTTTTAATGCGGTGGCTCTTTCTGTGGTCGGGTCATTAATAATACCCAGCAACATATCTAATCCCCCATCCCAATTACATGCTTCTTGATCTACAAAATCATGTCTTTCAATAGGGTCTTTAGGATAACAATATACATTTCTTTTACGGCTGAATTTTAGTCGCTTTTTTTGCTCTTTGGTACAAAAAAGGATTAACTTTCGATTCCCTCCATAGCTTTTAAATCCTTCAATTTCTTCCAAATGGTCATTATGAATGATATTAATAAACCTTGTACCGCTATAGGCTTTAGGCATGGCATCAACAATGATTTTTTTAATCGTGGATTCAGGATAAAAGTAAAATTGCCAAATCACTACCTTCCGCACATCCAATACCTCTACATTTTGAAGATGCTCCATTCCAGGTAATTGATAAAGCCATTTTTTGGTGTGTAAATTGGATAGATTTAGGACTTTAAAATAGCCATTTTCAATTGTTGTCTTTAATCCATTAGCCGAGTTTGTAGCAATCATGTCGTAGGCTTCTTGTGGACTCATGTGAATGGAATTTCCATTCCATGTTCCGCAATTGGCTTGGGCAAAGGCATTGATAAAATTGCTAGAGGCTGGAGCTAGGTTTTGCATATCTTTGTTTTTTGGTCATCAATGGAATTCATAAAGTTAGGTGATAGATTAGAGATTAAGTAAAAAAATCCAAGAAAAGCCTTTCGATTTTAGTTAAATTTGTTTGCTCTTATAAGTGATGGAACAGAAATAAATTCGGTCATATTCTTTATTATTTAGCCTAATACTTCGTTGCAAAAATATTACGTACATTCCATGTATGTGTTATTTTTGCGCCTTATCTTAGACTAAATAATTGAAAGGATATTTTGACCGACTTCATTTCTAATCAATCAAAGCTAAAATGATCAATCTGAACGATATAAAACCACTAATTGCTTATTTCTCCAAATATATTGATATGAGTGAGGAAGAAATCAAGTTTTTAAAAGAAATAGTTGTTCAAAAAGTTTATAAGAAAAAAGAAATCATACAACGTCAGGGAGATATTCAAAGATATTTGGCTTTTATTTTAAGTGGAGCTATTCGCTTTTTTTATACTGATGAAAATGGAAATGAACAGACACTAGATTTTGCTTTTGAACATATGCCTATTGGACAATATAAAGGTGTTCTTTCTAGCAATAAATCTCCCGCTTTTGTTGAAGCTATTGAAAATACGGTATTAATTGGTGTTTCTAAGGATAATTTTTTGGCTTTTCTTCAGCGATTTCCTCGATATTATTCTGTCATTACTGAAATTCTTGGAGAAGCTTTAATTGATGTAGAAGTTAGAAATAAATTACTTCGTATATCTTCTTCAAAAGAACGTTATCAGGAATTATGTAGACTTAAACCTGAAGTCATCCAAAGAGTTCCCTTGACTTATATTGCTTCTTATCTCAAAATGGCATTGGGGACACTTAGCAGAGTGAGGGCAGGAAAATTATAGTTTACCTCACATTCTTCGTTTTTTTAACTTAGGTTAAATTTTCTACCAAGCAATCCTTGTATTTTTGTTGCATTGTATTATTTAGTATCATCTAAAAATTTAAGGAATGTTCAAATATCTTATCAGTTTAATAGTCCCTATTCTTCTGACTTCCTCCCATCTTTTAGCTCAAGAAAGTATTGATGTCAATAATATTAAAATTGTAAGAGATACCTATGGTGTTCCTCACATTTTCTCTACAACAGATGCTGAAGCTGTTTATGGCATTGCTTGGGCGCAATGTGAAGACAATTTTCACATGATACAAGATAATATTGCTATATCTAAAAATATGGCTGGGCGATTAATGGGTAAAAATGGTGCCGTTTTAGATTTTATTTATCAGGTTTTTGAAATTGATGATTTTGTTGAAAGGAAATATAGAGCAGATATTGGCCCAGAAATAGAACAAATGCTAGTGAATTATGCTGCTGCGGTCAATAAATATGCAGCGACACATCCAGAAGAGGTCAAACATGACAAGTTATTTCCTGTAAGTCCTAAAAATATACTAGGTATACATACCATTCAATTCCTGCTTTTACATAGTTCTTCAATGGAGTTGGGTCGATTATTGACCAAAGAATTTGATTATAGACTTACAGCTCAAGCTGGGCATGGCTCGAATGCAATGGCTTTTAGCCCTAATATAACAAGTGATGGAAAAAGTTATTTAATAGGTAATCCACATCAACCTGTTAATACAATGGGGAATTTTTGGGAGGTAAGTGTGCATAGTGAGGAAGGTTATGAAATGTATGGTGCGACTTTCTCTGCTGGAGGTTTATTCCCAATGCTTGGTGCCAATAGACATTTGGGCTGGTCACATACCACTAATTACCATACTAGTGCGGATGTATATCAACTAGAAATGCATCCTAGTAAAAAATACCATTATAAATATGATGGCGAATGGATTCCTTTGACTATAAAAAAAGCAAATTTAAAAGTAAAAATAGGTCCTTTTGTACTTCCTATGAAACGGAAATATTATTGGAGTAAATATGGACCTACTTTTGAAAAAAACTCAGGCTATTATGCTTTCAAAAGCCATGTTTTTCACAATCTTAAAGTTGTTGAACAATGGTATAAAATGGGTTTGTCTAAAAACATAGATGAATTTATGGCCGCACTTGATCTTCAAGGATTAGTTGCACAAACAGTTACCTATGCAGATAAAGGAGGTAATATTTATCATTTAAGCAATTTTTCCCATCCTTATAGAAATGCAGATTATGATTGGAGTCCCTCAATTGCTGGTAATACTACCATATTAAAAGGCAATACTTCTGAAAATAATTGGCCTTTGGATAAAATTCACCCCGTTAGCGATTTACCGCAGGTTAAGAATCCTAAGTGTGGCTATGTTTACAATTGCAATAATACTGTTTTCAAAATGACTGCTCCTGAAGAAAATCTCAAACCTTCAGATTTCCCTCAATATTTTGGTTTACTTAGAAGCAATACATTGAGAGCCAATACTTTTGAAAAGTTAATTCAGCATTATGATAAAATCAGTTTTGAGGAAGCAAGAAAAATAAGAGAAGATGTAACCGTCGAAAAAGAAAAAATGTCCTTTAGAAATTGTATGAATTGTGATGACATCCCTCAAATTTTAAGCAAATATCCCAAATTGGCGAATGTCAAAGCTGTTTATGATAAATGGGATGGTTCTTTTACAGTAGATAATCAACAAGCAAGTTTCATGGTTCTTACCTCCATGTATTTTGCAGATTATGTTAAAAGTCAGTTTGGTAATGAAGAAAAGGATATACCAGAAGGAATAATTGTTAATTGTCTACTTAAAGCAGAAAAGTTTTTATTGAAACATTATGGCACCTTAGAAGTGGAGTTGGGCAAAATTCAAAAGGCAGTCAGATATGGTGTAGAAATGCCTATGTATGGTGGCCCAAATACTCTAGCCAATACACATGTTGCTCCTTATCAAAAAGGGAAAGTTGAAATTACTGGGGGCGATAGTTTTATATTTTATGCAAAATTTGGGGAAAATGGATTAGAGGTTTTGGAAACAGTCAATGCTTTTGGTAATAGTATGAAGGAAGGACATCCACATAGTACAGACCAGACAGAAATGTATGTTAATCGGCAAACTAAAAATGTAGAGCTAGATTTGAAAAAATTGAAGGCTAGTGGAGCGGTCTATTCTCCGAAATAAATATGCACTACTAGTAATTGTCTTAGTGATGGAACAGAAATAAATTCGGCCATATCCTTTATTATTTAGCCTAATACTGCATTGTAAAAATATTATGCACATTCCATGTATGCACTATTTTTACGCCTTGTCTTATCTTAGGCTAAATAATTGAAAGGATATTTTGACCGAATTATTTCTAATCCATCACTTACCTAAAAAAGGTAGGGTAAGCTATAAAAGCTTACCCTATTAACTATGTATTATAAACCAATCTATATTTTAACGATTATTATTTCATATACTGTTTTAATTTTTTAAAATATAGGGCAAGCTATAAAAGCTTACCCTAATAACTCTGTATATAAACCAATCTATATTGCCTTGTTTAGTAACAGTAAAGATATCTTCCTTCTTTTTTACTCATTACTTATAATTCTACAATCAAACCGATGGTTGGTAAAACCGCTGCATTGGTCAAATTACCTAAGAATTTGGTTTGATAGCGAATTGGGTCGTTAGGATCTACTAGTGGATTTCCATTCTCATCTCTTACCACAGTAAGTACAGGAGCAGATTCTGGCGCAAAGCCATAAGCATTTTCTACATCCAAGAAAATATTGAGATTCCACTTATTAAAGAACCATTTTTTATCTATTCTTAAATCAAGCTGATGGGAAACCCCTAACCGCTCACTATTAAGGCGGTTATAGTCTGGTAAAGCTAATCCATTGACATCCCATACAGGAATAATGGCGGAAACTTCTTGATTCACAGGTGTATAAGGTGAACCTGTAACGAATCTCCACTTTGCCCCGATTTCCCAGTTCCGCTTGAACTTCTTCCCACCAACCAAATTAAATATATGTCGGGTATCCCAAGAAGAAGGGATATAAATACCGTTTTTATCTTTAAATTCACTCCATGAAAGGGTATAAGAAACAATTCCATAAAAACCTTTAAATAATTTCTGTTGGAAAAGAAATTCTGTACCATAAGAGCGTCCTTCCGAAATAGAGCTAACTGGTTCATCACCAATGACTCCGAAATCACCTCCCACATTAGCCAAAGAAATCGAATCTCTTAGGGCAAATGGATAATTGGTATAGTATTTATAAAACCCTTCTAGAGTAATTTTTGCATTTTGAAGGCTATTGACCTCTATTCCGCCCACCAAATGGCGATTAGAAATATAGCTTAAGCCATTATTTTTATTAATCAATTCCCCATTCTCTCGATACCCCATTGTGGTATAAGGAGGTAATTGATAGTAAATTCCTGTATTGAAATTAAGTGCCAAATCAGCTGTCAGACTATAGGACAAGGATAAACGAGGAGAGAATTGTTCTAATGGATTACTCATCTCCTTAGAATAACTATTTCCATCCATTCTAAAACCTACAGAAGTACTCAAACGTCCTTCCAAAAAGGTTTTACTCGCTTGAGCGAATAAGCCATACTTATGGATTTTGAGTTGACTATCATAATCAATAACAACAACTGTATCTTGTACTGATATACGATTGAAAGTACTATTGGTATACCGAGCAAACTCATAGCCAATGCCTGTTACTAATTTGAAGCCATTTTTCCGCAAGATATTTTCAATACGGAACTTATTCTCTGCCTCATCCGAAGCATAGTCTAATATTTTGTTACTGACTTCAGATTCATCATTCTCAAAATACTTTACTGCTGTGTTACGCAGCATAGAACGACTGAAAATGAAGTTCGTATAGCTATTGTCTCTAAAATTGGTAAATTTAAATCCTTGTGTATAGTTCCATTGTTCGTTAACTGGTATATTGTCTAGGATATACCGTTGTTCTTCTGTTTCATTAGCATCCAAGTTGAGACTAAAGTCATCAATCGCACCAATACCTAAGATGGTCAGTGTATTTTTGGGTGATAGATTGGTTTTAATTTTATATTGAATATCAGTGTATGTAGGTAAAAAAGGCAATCCTATAGCCTTAAATAAGAATTGTAAATAAGATCGGCGTACAGATAATAAGTAGTTAGAATTCTCGTTAATTGGCCCTTCTAGTGCAAGTCCAACATCACTCGAACCTATGGTAAAGTTTAAATTTTGTTTGTCTGGATTTCCATCCTTAAATTTAAAATCAAAGACAGAACTCAAAGTATTTCCTCGCCCAGCAGGAAAAGCTCCCGAATAAAAATCTACATCTCTAATAAAGTCCACATTAATCATGCCCACAGGTCCACCAGATGACCCTTGCGTTGCAAAGTGGTTAATGGTTGGTACCTCAATATCATCTATATAAAAACGATTTTCGCTTGGTGCACCGCCACGAATCAGAATGTCATTCCTAAAGGTGGGTGTACTAGCTACACCTGGTAATGACTGTACTGCTCTCGAAATATCCCTAGCCCCACCAGGATTTCGTTTAATTTCGTTTACCCCGATACTCCTCAACGAAACAGGAGCCTCTTCAGATTTACTAAAAGGATCTGCTTCAATTTCTACTGCTTTTAATACTTCTGCATTCGCTTCTAGTGGAATATCAACGATAGCAGCTCTGGCGTTGGTGACTTCTATCTCATATAGAAGATTTGTTTTATATCCAATAAAAGAACATTGCAAATTATACAAGCCAGGAGTCAAGTTTTCGATGAGGTAAAGCCCATCTACATCTGTTGTAGCTCCTGTTGTTGTGCCTTGAATAATTACATTGGCAAAAGGAATAGGTTCATTGCTAACAGGATCAAAAACCCGTCCTTTAATTATCCCGTTTTGAGCGATGGCAGCTAAACTACTGAACAGTAATAAGCTGATTAATAAAATGCTATTTTTCATTGTCGAATAAGTTGATTATATCGACAAATCGAACAAGTCATTTTAATTTTTGTTCATGCTTTTATGATTTTTTTTCAAAAAAAGTTAAACAGAAATAAAAATAAGAACAATATACGACCTGTTTAATATTTGATTATCTTTTTTCAAAAAAAGTTAAACAAAAAAAATCATTGTACAAATCATGCACTAAATCGGGTGTTTTTTTGTTTAGGATTTGATTATTTTTCATGCTGAAAAGTTAAACAAAAAATAAGATAAGGCAAAATTTTTATTTAAGTATTTTTACTTTTTTATTCATTAGTATATCATTTTTTTAAAAGCTAAATAAACAAGAATCAAATGAATTCCTTCAAAGGTTGAACTTTAATTGCTGTTCTTTTTGACATATCAATAGGATAATTCCCTCTTAATCTTTTCAAACAGTAAAATGCATTCATAAAAAAAGCGAGTAAGAATGCGCCTCTATTTAATTTGAAACTTCTGAAAATTCTTTTTAACGAATTTTTTAGATTAAAACTTCTTTTCCATAAAGTTCGGTGTGCTTGTAATAATTTGGTAGGTGTTAATTTATT
>JAHDFT010000172.1 GCA_020628015.1 Bacteroidota bacterium | reverse complement strand
CCACAACAACAGGTCGGCCAAATGGGACTTGGAATAATGAGATGGGTTATGGATTAGTAGATGCTTACCAAGCAGTATTACTAGCAGGAGCAGAAGAATGTCCTGAAAATCTGCTCATTACCCAAACTTATACAGCAGGTGCAGTA
Source organism: Bacteroidota bacterium (assembly GCA_020628015.1). Lineage (GTDB taxonomy): Bacteria > Bacteroidota > Bacteroidia > Chitinophagales > UBA2359 > JAHDFT01. The sequence goes on along the minus strand of JAHDFT010000172.1, from coordinate 10,271 downwards.
GATGACCAAGAAGCGAGTAATGTAATTGTCTCTCTTTCTGAGATTAATAGTGGAGCGGATGTCACCTTTGATGCAGGTGTGGGAGTTTATTTATTCCCAGGCTTCCATGCTCAAATAGGCTGTGAATTTCTAGGAGTCATTGACGGTTGTGGAGGAGTCCAGAAAACAGAAGGCGATGAACCTCAAGTTAACACACCAGCTCAAATTACATCCAGATCTACCATCAGCGATCTAAAATGCTATCCCAATCCTTTCAGCGAGTCAACCATATTGAGTTATACACTTGACAAAGATCAAAGGATTAGCCTAAGCATTTTCAATCCCAATGGTCAAGAGGTGGCACGTTTACTAGAAAATGCAGACCAGATAGCGGGTAAACATGAAATGACTTTTGATGGAAAAGATTTACCAGCAGGCATTTATTTTTATCGTTTTACAGATGGAGCAGGGAATGTGTCGATGGGGAAGATGAGTAAATTGGAATAAGACCTAAAATATTCCTATTACTAAATCCTCAAAAAGGGCAGCTCTCATTAAGAGGCTGCCCTTTTTTCAATTTATTGCCAGAAAATAAAAATTAAGAATGAACAAAGAACTAATATTTTTAGGTATGCTTTATTTTTAATTTATTATTAGTTTTTTTTATGAGAAATAAAAAAATAATTTTGATAAATCAGATTTTTACTTATATTTGTATAAACAAATAGTAAAGTAATTGATAAGAATTTGAGTTATTTTTATACACATCATCTATTTACCTGTCATTTTTTATAAGAAACCTGAATATTTCCTGTAACCTAAATACAAAGAACTACTATTCATTTATTATTATATCACTATCTATATATCAACTCACCACAATATCATAACTCTTGAATATATTTCAAGAGATTTTTATACACATGGTCTATTTAGTAATAGTCAAAAAATAATTTCCTCATTTTGATGGATAAATTTAACCCTATACTGCGTTAAAAAGCCTCGCCAATGCCCTGCATTGCCTACGTTTTTTGCCTTGTCTAGGGCCAAATTTCCCTAATCAAAACTGGGAACTTATTTTTCACTTGTTACTTAGTAACATTTATTGTTATATCGCTATCCGTATATCAACTCAGCACAACATCATAATTCCTGAATGTATTCCATTTTATTTCAATGTATTGAATTAATATAAATGCCATAGGCAATTGTAAATGGCATTCCTATCTCATTTCATCATTCATTTAAAAAACAAAACTTATGATGTCAAGATTCTTTTCTAAGTTATTCGTTGTGGTGACTGTATGTTGCAGTACCTTATTTTTTACAGAATTGCTCTATGCTCAAACTGGTAATACAAATACTGGAACAGCCGCAGGAGCTAGTATTACGACAGGTGATTTTAATGTTTTTACAGGCTTTCAAGCAGGTAATAAGACCACTTCTGGCTCTAGAAATGCGATGCATGGTTATCGAGCTGGTTTTAACAATATTAGTGGATTCGGTAATTCTTTTAATGGTTTTCAGACGGGTTATTATAATACTACTGGAACTTATAATGTTTTTACAGGTTATCGAGCTGGTTTTAGAAATACGATTGGAAATAATAATGCTTTTATAGGTACACAAGCAGGGTATAATAATACAGAAGGTAACAATAATGTTTTTATGGGTTTCCGTTCTGGATATTTAAATACATCAGGAGTACATAATATTTTTCTAGGTCGTGAAAGTGGGTATAATAATACTACAGGAGACTTTAATTACTTTTTGGGTTATCGAGCAGGTTATTTCAATACGACAGGACAGCAAAACATCTTTGTAGGTCGAGAGAGTGGATATAGAAATACGACAGGAGAATACAATTACTTTTTGGGTTATCGTGCAGGATACTTGAATACAACGGGAAATAATAATGTTTTTATTGGTAAAGAAAGTGGGCGTAATAATACAGATGGGAAGGATAATGTGCTTATAGGTCGGCAATCAGGTTATTCGATTACAACAGGCGATGAGAATTTATTTATGGGTTTGGAAAGTGGGTATAGTAATACAACAGGAAGTAATAATGTTTTTCTTGGAAAGGCTACAGGACTTGATAATACAACAGGATATGGCAATGTTTATATTGGAGAAGAAGCTGGAGAGCATAATAGTTCAGGAACAGGAAATATTGCTTTGGGACTAGCAGCAGGAAGTAATAATGAAACAGGAGATTATAATATTGCTATTGGGTATATAGCTGGAACTGTAAGTACTGATAAACATGAAAATATTAGTATAGGTATTGAAGCAGGGGCTTCTGGTAACCAAAATACAGTAATAGGATTGGAAGCAGGAAAAGGCACACAGGGAAATGGCAACCTTTGTTTGGGTAAATGGGGAGGTACATATGCTACAACTAATGGAAGTGTTTTTATTGGTACTCAGGCAGGCGAGTATGAAGATAGTGACTATCGTTTACATATTGCGAATAATGAGGCAAGTTATGGAACCCTTATTTATGGGGAGTTTGATGATAGACAAGTAGGGATCAATACCACTTATGTTCCTGCTGGTTATACACTTGCCGTAAAAGGAAAAATGATTACCGAAGAAGTAAGAATTCGCCTCTATGCAGATTGGCCAGATTATGTATTTGCTAAAGACTATGACTTACCAAGCCTAGAAAACGTAGCCAACCATATCGAAGAAAAAGGACATTTGCCAGGTATCCCTTCTGCTAAAGAAGTGGCAGAACATGGTTTTGAATTGGGCGAAATGTCTGCTAAATTATTGGAGAAAGTAGAGGAGTTGACTTTGTATGTGATTGATTTGAAATCAGAAGCAGAAGTATTAAAGGCAGAGACAGGTTTATTGAAACAAGAGAATGCAAGTTTGAAAGCAGAAAGTAAGCGATTGAAAGAAAGAGTAAAGGTATTGGAGCAATAATATCATATTGCTTATTACACAAGATTGTATTAAAACGGTTTTCTTTCACCTCAAAAATAATATTTATGAGACTATTTCGCTTATTTATTGCGATTGCACTAATCGCATGGGTAGGACAAAGTTATGCTCAAAATGCATTAGTACCTACTTTTAAGGCGAGTAAAAAAGTAAATACAGATCGACTACAAGCTAATGATTTGGCACAGTCATTTAAACAATATACACTTTTAGAAATCGACCATCAAGCGATTTTTCAATTTACTCGTCAACAAAAAGATTTTACCCATTTTAAATTAGATTTAGGAGATTTTAAAATGGACTTACCCCTCGAAATCAATCCACTTCGAAAGGCTGACTGTAGCCTTGTTTTGGGATCAAACCCTGATAAAAAGATGGATATTGATATACCTGTCTATACTTATAAAGGAAGGGGAGATCTAGGATTAGATCGACAAATTAGGATGACAATCCATGAAGACTATATCTCTGCTTTTTTATTGATTGATGGAGAAGAATACTATTTAGAGCCTGCAAACAGATTTACAGTTACTAATGATGATAATGATTATGTGTGGTATAGATCAAGAGATATTATCGAATTTGATTTTGGAGTTTGTGGAGTGACTGATAATGAAACACATAAATCTTTAGGAGAAGTAGTAAACGTAAGAAATACTTGCATAGAAGCTGATTTAGCTATCGCTGCGGATTATAGTTATTATATTGATCATGGAAATGATTATACGCAAGTGATTACTGATTTAGAGGAAATATTTAATATTGTAGATGGTATTTATCAAACAGACTTAGATGTTGATTTACAAATTATTACATATTTTATTGTAGATTGTGCAGGTTGTGATCCTTGGACAACAAGTACTTCACCTGGAGCAGTATTATCTGATTTTAGAAATTGGGGAAATGCAGGAGGATTTTTGACTGAGCTTTATGATGTTGCTAGTTTTTGGACGGATAGAAATATTGATTCTTATGTAGGATATGCTTCTGTAAGTGCTGTATGTAGTTCTCGAAAATATAATATTAATCAAGATTATACCAGTAATTTAGATCGTTTGAAAACACTTTGGGCACATGAGTTAGGTCATAATTTTGGTTCTACGCATGATGACTTTTTAGGTTGTGATTATGGAGATATTATGTGGCCTAATGTTATTGCTAGTGCTACAAATTTTTCTTCTTGTTCTATTGATGTAATAAATGCATATATTGATGGAGTAAGCTGTATGAGTGCTTGTAATGCCTGTCCAGGACGAGAACACATAAGTACAACTTTATCTGGAACGACAAAAATAGAAGTAGATCATGAAATTCTAGCAGACAATGATGTATTGAGTAGTGCTGATGTAATCTATGACGCAGGCTACGAAGTCGTCTTACTCCCAGGCTTTCATGGTCAAATGGGCTGCGATTTTCTAGGAGTTATTGATGGTTGTGGAGGAACGTATAAAACAGTCAATGAGCCTAAGCTTGCAGTAAAACCAGAGACAGTAATACTGATTAGCGACCTAAAATGCTACCCCAATCCCTTCAGCGAATCAACCATCTTAAGTTATACACTAGATAAAGATCAAGCGATTAGCCTAAGCATTTTCAATCCGAATGGTCAAGAAGTGGCACGTTTACTAGAAAATGTCAACCAGATAGCAGGTAAACATGAAATGACTTTTGATGGAAAAGATTTACCAGCAGGTGTTTATTTATATCGTTTTACAGATGGAGAGGGGAATGTTTTGATGGGTAAGGTGAGTAAATTTTAGAAAGCATAAAAATGATTTTTGAATAAGGAACAGTAAAAAAATAACTGTTCAATTTTGATTGATAAATTTAACCCTATACTTCGTTAAAAAGCCTCGCCAATGCCCTGCATTGCCTACGTTTTTTGCCTCGTCTAGGGTCAAATTTCCCTAACCAAAATTTGTAAATTTATTTTTCACTCGTTCCTAAGTGATACCTATGTTTACTAAGTTTTTAGAAGTATAGTGTATCTATATAAAAACTATTTTGTGAAGCCTCTATTGCATTTTTCATGCAATAGAGGCTTTTTTAATATAATATAGTTTTCACCAAAAAACTGTTTACCAAAATTAAAAACCACATTCTATTTATATCTAATGAAAAAAGTAAAAACAGATCAAGATCAGATCAATTTTAACCAAGTTTTTGAGTAGTGCAAGTAAGTAAATGAGGCGTAGCAACAACAAGCGTTATTTAATTGGTCAGATAATTTAATATAAATGCCAAGAGCAATTATAGATGGCATTCCTATACCATTTCATCATTCATTTAAAATCCTAAAGATTATGAGGTCAACATCTTTTTTTAACTTAGTAGTCGTAATGACTGTATGTTTTAGTACTCTATTTTTTGTAGATTTAGTTTATGCTCAAACCGCAAATACCATTACAGGAACAGATGCAGGAGCCAGTATTACCACAGGAGATAATAATGTTTTTACAGGCCACCAAGCAGGTCACAATACCACTTCGGGTATAGGAAATGTGATGCATGGTTATCGAGCTGGCTACCAAAATACTACAGGTAACAATAATATTTTTGCAGGCAATTTGGCAGGCTATAATAATAAAAAAGGAGTCAATAATGTTTGTTTAGGTGCCTATGCTGGTTATAAGAATAATTCAGGTAGATACAATTTTTTTGGAGGCAGAAATAGTGGTTATAATAATACTTCTGGAGAATTTAATACCTTTTTGGGGGCTGAAGCTGGTTATTTAAATACAACAGGAGATAACAACTTTTTTGTAGGTAGGCATAGTGGTTATAACAACACAATAGGTACTAATAATATTTTTTTAGGAGAAGAAGCTGGTTTAGATAATATAGGAGGTAACAATAATGTTATTATTGGAAGTCAAGCTGGTGGAAATGGTAGTGGAAATATTACTTTAGGAGAATTGGCAGGAGAAGGAACTACAGGAGATTATAATATTTCTTTAGGTTATTTAGCTGGTAGTAATGCAACGACTGGGGGAAGTGTATTTATAGGTCCTTATGCAGGAAAAAATGAAACGAATAATTATCGTTTACACATTGGAGGTGGTGAGACTAATGATGATTACGCCCTTATTTATGGAGAATTTAATGATCGACAGGTAGGGATTAATACTACTGATATTCCTAATGGTTATACGCTTGCTGTAAAAGGGCAAGTCATTGCTGAAGGATTACGAATTAATTGGCATGCAGATTGGCCAGACTATGTATTTGCTAAAGATTATCCATTATTGAGCCTAGAAAATGTAGCCAAACACATTGAAGAAAAAGGGCATTTACCTGGTATTCCATCAGCAGCAGTAGTCGCTAAGGATGGGTTTGAACTAGGAGAAATGTCAGCCAAATTATTGGAGAAAGTAGAGGAATTGACTTTGTATATGATTGATTTGAAAGAAAAGAATGAAGAATTAACCTTGCATATGATGGATTTACAAGAAAAGAATGAGGCTTTGCAGAAAAGGCTTATTGAATTGGAAGAAAAGTAAAATCGGAACTTCCAGTCTTTTTACCACAAACCAATTCATAGACAATCATAAATTCTTCCAAATGAAAAAAATAGACTTTCTTAAATGGAGGCAGCTTAGTAAGCTATTGACCTTACTAATTATAGGTTTTACCTTACTCATTCTGCCCAATATAATACAAGCCCAAAACAATACCCTTTCGCAATTAGTCGCAGAAAAGAGAAAGAAAGGTGCTGATTTTGAGCCAGTTAAGCTATTAGCAATAGATAAACAAAATGCTCGAAGAACAAATGTAAAACAATGGGTAGCTGATGAAACCTTATTACAAATCGATCCGAAAGCATTAAGCACATTGAGACAAAACAAGCCCCGAAGTTTGACTTTGACCATTCCTAATAATGGGGAAATACTCGAATTAGAATTGGTACAACAAAATGTAGTGACAGAAGATTTTGTTGTTAAAACGAAGGAAAGAGGACGAGTAAAAGTGGTTGATTATGACCTAGGTATTCATTATAGAGGCATCATTAAAGGGCAAACCCAATCTATGGCCGCCATAAGTATTTTTGATGATCGAATTATTGGAGGTATTTTTCATGGAACCAAGCAGTATACTTTAGCCCCTGTTGATGATAGAGAGCAAGGTCGAAATAGGCAACATATATTTTATGAAGAAGCAAACTTGAAAATACCGAATAATATTTCATGTCATACAGACGAAATGAAAGCTAATCAAGTTATAGAACCTAAACCAAATTTTTCAAGGACTCCAGCACCCAATCCTGATAATTGTGTAAATGTATATTTTGAATGCACCCATAAAATGTATTTACACAAGGAAAGTAGTGTAGATAATACGGTTGATTATGTGATTGGAATGTATAATCAGGTAATTTCGATCTATCAACAGGAAAATATAAATACAAAAATTTCTGAAATAGTGGTATGGATAGAACCAGAGCCTTATAGGACAGATAACTATTCGAATACTCTTGCAGATTTTAGAACTGAAGTGGGTACTGCATTTAATGGTGATATAGCACATTTATTGACTACAGGATCTCATGGATATGGAGGGATTGCTGGTGTAGATGCGCTTTGTAAGCGGTATAAAGCGCATGCTTATAGTAATATTTTTCAAAATTATGCGGATTGGTCTACCTATTCTAGGACAGTATTTCTTGTTGCTCATGAAATAGGGCATAATTTAGGCTCTAGGCATACACATAACTGTGTGTGGAATGGAAATAATACAGCAATTGACGGTTGTGGCCCAACAGAAGGATATATAGATGACGATTGTGAGATAGCTCCCCTACCTACTACTGCTGGAACAATTATGAGCTATTGTTATTTGATAGACAATATAGGAATTGATTTCTCACTTGGTTTTGGAGAACAACCAGGGGATTTAATTAGAGATCGGGTTTACAATGCTGTTTGTTTAGATTCCTGTGGGGATTGTCCTGAAGACCTCAATATCACCCAAACCTATTCTACTGGAAAATTTAGCGATGTTGAAGCCAGCAATCAAATCAGGAGTATTTCCACTATTGAAAGCGGAGCCAATGTTACTTTTGATGCAGGCCTAGTCATCTATTTACGTCCAGGCTTCCAAGCACATGTAGGCTCTGAGTTTCGAGGAATTATTGATGGCTGTGGAGGAAGTTATAAAACTGGGGCTAATATTCCTAGAACAGCATTACAAGCCCAAATCACAAACTCCAAGCCTGCCATAAGTGACCTAAAATGCTACCCCAACCCCTTCAGCGAATCAACCATCTTAAACTACACACTTAACAAAGATCAAAAGATTAGCCTAAGCATTTTCAATCCAAATGGTCAAGAAGTGGCACGTTTACTAGAAAACGCAAACCAGATTGCAGGTAGCTATGAAATCACCTTTGAAGGCCAAAACTTACCCAAAGGACTTTATTTTTATCGTTTTATGGATGGAGAGGGAAATGTGGTGACAGGTAAAATGGGGAAGTTTTAGATAATGACTCCCCTAAAATAATTCCCAAGTATTAACCTAGTAGAACCCTTGTATATCAAATGTTCTACTAGGTTTTCAATCATGTTTCTCCTAATCAAACCTTCCGCCCCACCCAAAGCCTCATCTCCTGTAAACCCAGAGGCAATTGCTGTCCTTTTTTCGCTTCAATTAAAGCAGTCAAATCATTTTGCAACTGCTGTAAAATAGCTTGCTTCTTCGCCTTATCTATCACCTTATCCAATCGCTTAAAAGCTTGTATGGTCGTTTTTTCAAAATCTCCATAATTGGATTGTCGTTTGAGGTATTTTTCTCCCGATTCAATGTCAGTTCCTAAACGATCTGAGCCAGTTTCATAAGCCAAAACCAATTTCCAAATTCTAGCTACACATTGAATGTCTTTGCGTTCTGCGACTCGTTTAAATAGTAGAATATTGTTTAAATAAGGATTGGCTTTATCCCATTCTTCAAACAACCAATAGAACAGAAAAGTATTGTAGAAAAAAGCCAGTTGACGACTGTATTTTAAAGTAGGGGAGAGGCTCGTCCAATATTTTTCAATAACCTTAATAATTCGAGTACCTTCCTTATAATCTCTAGTATTAATAGCACATAATAAGCCATAAAAGCAGGCAGTATTCAAAATATCGACTCCCAAATCTCCATTTTTAACCGCCAATTGCTCAATTTTACTAATAATCACCTGCATCTCCGCAAAATGATTGCTCCAATAAGCCATTTCAGAAAACAAACAAAGGGCAGATTTGTGGGCTTGTGGATGTAAACTTTTAAGTGGAGGGTGAGCATCATAAAGCTGGATGATTTGTTGGGCATGATGGAAGGCATTAGGTGGAGAGGATTGGTGATAACGATGGGCAATGCTTTGAATAAAGTGATAGTGTATTTGAGCAGTTGTGGATAATAAATTATTTTGGTACTCCTTTAATAAAGGATGCTGAATCAATTCCAGTAATTTGTCTTGATGTATTTTTTGCTTTAGGCGCATATCTTTCCGCCTCAATAAGGTCAATTGATCCTGGATTTGTTGGTAAGCTAATACTTGGGTCAATTGTTGAGTGACTTGCTTTTCTTCTTCCTGTAATTGTAATAATTTCGTTTCAAAGTCTTTAGCTCCCTCTCTCCACAAGAAGCGTTTTTCTATTTGGAGGAGGGTCAAATGTTCGTTGAATAATTCATATTGTTTAACTTCTTGCTTGATTTTGCGAATCCTTCTTGGTATGTCTTTCAATAGCCTTTTTTTCAATAAAATAGATAAGTAGGCAATGTTTTCTTTGATTTCTAGGACAGGGTTTTTAATAATATGGAAATGATGCATTCGTAGGCTTTCTAGTATTTTTTCAGTTAGAAAGTTCTGATTTGCAGCACTATATGTTTTTTTCTTCAAGGTTTTTTGAGCTAATGCTGGATCTTTGGAGGAGACCAATTCTTCAAATAATTCCATATACTTTGCCTTGCCACCTCCTTTGGTATTGAGTTGGGCATACATGCGAAAATAACGTTTTTCATTTTCGGTCAAGGATTGTATAAGTGGAATAAGCCGCATAATCATTGCATCATTTGGTGAATGAATACCTCAAAAATACAATTTTATGTATAAATGGTTATGTTATTGGATGGTGTTTTAAGATTATTTTAGGAATGGAAAATCATTTTATAAAAGCATAATTGAGATTTGTCTCCTATATTGAAAACCAGAAAGTATCAATCTTTTAGAGGTTTTATTGAAGTAGTTGCCTGAACTTGACAGGTCGCTCCGATGGAGCTAATAAGTTTACATCGCTTATTTTCTACAAATAGTCTGGCTCCTACGGAGCTAATATTGATAGCTCCGTAGGAGCCAGACTGTTTGT
>JAHDFT010000171.1:7839-10434 GCA_020628015.1 Bacteroidota bacterium | reverse complement strand
TTCCTCCTTGTGAAGTTCTAATTCCTCCTTGTGAAGTTCTATTTCCTTCAAGGTCTTCTGATGTCTTTTCAGTTCACCTAGACGACTACCTACTCTAGCCAATTCCATTTCATAGGCCATACGTTGCTCTGGTGTGAGGGTCTTTAAACTCAATTCTTTAAGAGCTTTTTGCATCCATTCTTCCAGTTCTACAAATTCTGGAAGCGGATCACTAGTAGTTGCTGTATGTGTATATTTCATGAGGTATAATAATTTATCTAATTCAGTTTCCAATTCTGATTCTTTCTTATTCCACTTACCTAACTCTACAGTAATATACGTAATTTGGTCATCAAAAATTTCACCATGCTGATTACGTAATAAGGAACAAGTGAAAAATAAGTTTACAGTTTTGATTAGGGAAATTTGACCCTAGACAAGGCAAAAAACGTAGGCAATGCCGTGCCTTGGCGAGGCTTTTTAACGCAGTATAGGGTTAAATTTATCAATCAAAATGAGGAAATTATTTTTTTACTGTTACTTAAATCCCAAATCTGTGAGCATGGAAATAAAACGCTTTGGAGGATTAGCTGGGGTTTGTGACTGGTTTATTGTAGTCATTATAATTGGGTTTGATAGAAATAGTTTTTTTAAATAACTTGACTCATTTCTACTGATGGATTAAAGTAAAATTTTAACCTTGCAAAATTAAAAGAAAAAATCTAAAAATAATAGAATTATTTTAAATTTTGAAGAAAAGATGATTTTTGTCTTTTCCCAATCCAAACAAATTATACAGTTATAAATGTTATATCTAATACCCTAAAATAACCTTCCAATATGCTCAATATTCAAGAAGCTATGCAGATAGCTCAACAATACCTATCTAAACAGACTATTCCTTTTATAGGCTTCAAATATCACCTAGAATCCCCAAAAATATATCTCAATCATTTCTACTTCGATTTTATCCTAGAAACGACAAATAACAAGGTCAGTTCAGAAACTCCTCTGATTGGTGGGGCTTGTGGATTTACTATTCATCGACAAACAAAAAAAATAGAAGTGCTGTCATTTGCTGATGTAGCAGCATTAGAAATAAAATATCAACAATTAGAGAATTTATATGAAGATGTACTAAAAATCAAAGCTAGAGTAAAAACCATTTCCTCTATTAAAACCAAATACCAACTCTCCACCAAAGACTTACTACAAATTAAGAAACACTTACAACAAGAAAATATAGACCAACAATTCTTATATCAACTACTGAATCCAAAAATTGTATAAATAGAGACGAAAATAGCTTCCCGATTCATCAAAATCTCTCCATAAGCGTTGTATTTTTACCTTGCATAATCAACAAAAAATATTAGAAAAATAACTGGTGCAAATCATTAAATAATAAACTATGGCAAGTCAAAAACTTTTCTTCAACAATCAAGCAGGAACAAAACTAGCAGCTCGTTTAGAATTGCCTTTGGATCAAGCTCCCCATGCCTATGCAATTTTTGCTCATTGTTTTACCTGCGGCAAAAATCTCAGCGCAGTAAGAAATATTGCCCGAAATCTGACGCAAAAAGGCTTTGGCGTACTGCGATTTGATTTTACTGGGCTAGGAGATAGCGAAGGAGAATTTGCCGAAACCAATTTTTCCTCCAATATCCAAGACATTATTGCTGCGGCTGATTTTATGACGGAAACTCTAGCAGCTCCTAAATTATTGGTAGGGCATTCTCTAGGCGGTGCGGCGGTTATTTTTGCGGGTAAGATGCTAGAAAGTGTGGAGGCTGTTGCTACAATTGGTGCGCCTTCTTCACCAGATCACGTCCAACACCTCTTCCAAGATCAAATTGAGGAAATTCAAGCAAAAGATACCGCAACAGTCAGCATTGCTGGGCGTACTTTTACCATTCAAAAGCAATTTCTGGATGATATTAGCGGACAAAATATGATTACAACGGTAAAATCCTTACGTAAAGCTCTGCTTATTCTTCATTCTCCCCAAGATAGAACTGTAGGCATCCAAAATGCAGCCGAAATTTATAAAGCAGCCATGCACCCGAAGAGTTTTGTCTCCTTGAATGGTGCCGATCATTTATTAAGTGATAAAAAGGATTCCTTGTATGTAGGGGAAGTGATTGCAAGCTGGGCAAGTCGTTATATTCCAGCACCAGAAATACCTAAATTACAAACTCGTCAACAGGTTGTCGCTCAGATTGGGCAGGATGGATTTACTACAGAAATCAAGGCAGGAAAGCATCATTTACGAGCTGATGAACCGATTAGTGTTGGGGGAAATGATTATGGACCAAATCCTTATGAATTTTTGCTGACTGCTTTAGGCACTTGTACGGTCATGACCCTACGCATGTACATCAATCGCAAGAAATGGAATATTCCAGAAATCACCGTTCACCTCACCCACAGTAAGGCATATGCCAAAGATTTTGATGATACAGAAAATAGCAAAGCCAAAATTGATTTGATTGAACGGAATTTGGAAATCAAAGGGAATATAGATGAAGCACAAAGAAAAAGATTGCTGCAAATAGCGGATAAATGCCCAGTACATAAGACTTTGGAGGGAGATATTAAGGTGCAAACGGCTTGGCT
>JAHDFT010000171.1:1469-7739 GCA_020628015.1 Bacteroidota bacterium | reverse complement strand
TAAATCATTCTGACCATCAAACCACAATTCTATGCCCATTTATCACAAACTCGGAAAAATTCCGCCTAAGCGACATACCCAGTTTCGCAAGGATAATGGCGAACTTTACCACGAACAATTATTTGGTACCATCGGCTTTGATGGGATGTCTTCTTTGCTTTATCACATCAATCGCCCGACAAGGGTAAAAGCGATTGGAGAAAGCAAGGACATGACCCCTAAAATAGCCGTCGAAAAAAGTGTAACCGCCCGAAAATTGATTGGCTTCAATATTGCGCCCCAAGATGATTTCCTAGAGGCTAGGGAACCGCTTTTGGTCAATAATGACATCCATATCGGTCTGGCTGCTCCCCGCCAATCATTAACCAATTATTTTTACAAGAACGCAGATGCAGATGAAATGCTCTTTATCCATAAAGGAACGGGTACTTTACGCACTTTACTAGGAAATATTCCTTTTAAATATGGGGATTATATTATTATTCCTAGGGGAATGATCTATCAGATTGACTTTGATACGACGGATAACCGCCTACTTTATGCCGAATCCTTCCATCCGATTTATACGCCTAAACGGTATAGAAATTGGTTTGGGCAATTATTGGAGCATTCCCCATTTTGTGAAAGAGATTATATTCTTCCACAAGATTTGGAAACGCATGAAGAAGCAGGTGATTTTGTGATTAAGGTCAAGAAGCAAGGCGTTTTACATGAATTGGTGTATCAATGTCATCCTTTTGATGTAGTGGGCTGGGATGGTTATAATTTCCCTTATGGTTTCTCTATTCACAATTTTGAACCTATAACGGGTCGAGTACACCAACCACCACCAGTCCATCAAACCTTTGAAACCAAAGCGTTTGTGGTCTGTTCTTTCTGTCCTAGATTGTATGATTACCATCCCAAATCCATTCCTGCTCCTTATAATCATTCCAATATTGACTCTGATGAAATGTTGTATTATGTTGATGGGGATTTTATGAGCCGAAATAATATTGGACCAGGTTATATTTCTCTGCATCCAGGCGGTATTCCACATGGCCCACATCCTGGAGCTTATGAACGTAGTATTGGACAAACAGAAACGGAGGAATTAGCGGTCATGATTGATACTTTTAAGCCTTTGAAAGTAACGGAAAATGCTTTGAAAATTGATGATGGGAAGTATTATCAATCTTGGATGGAGTAATTAATAGTTACTGGCTTGTGCTACACAAAAGGTATGATTTGATAGCACATCGCTTATTTATTCCCTTGATCACTTCTTAATCTTCTTTTCCTTGATGAAAAGAAGCAAAAATCAAGACTTTATGGATTTCTTAACGGCAAAATATTCCAAAAATCCTACACAAAATAAACTCGCTGCGCTCAAACAGTATTTTGTGCTTAACGGATTTGTGAAACATTTTACCTAAAATCCATAAGGTCGGTTGAAGAAAAGAAAACTAAGAAGTGCTTACCATTAAATATTGATATTTTCGCTCTTATCAATTATTAAATCTTGTAATATTAGTTTTAAAATAAAAAAAATATATGTCAACCCTATCCTCTTGGATAAATATTCCAGAAAATTCAGATTTTAGCATTCACAATCTGCCCTACGGTATTTTTTCGACTACAGATACGGCTCCTAGAGCTGGTGTAGCAATTGGTGAACATATTGTAGATTTGGCTCCTCTAGCAGAAAAAGGATGGCTTAAAGTAGATGCAAGCCTACTGCGTCAAGCCACTTTGAATGACTTTATTAGCTTGGGAAAAGCCGTTACCAATGAAGCAAGAACGACTTTGCAAAAGCTATTATCTGATGGAGATTCACCACTTAAAGCCCATCCTGAGTATTTAATTGCACAAGCAGATGCCACCATGCATTTACCTGTGGCAGTTGGTGATTATACCGACTTTTATTCAAGTATCGAACATGCGACAAATGTGGGGAAAATGTTTCGTGATCCAGCCAATGCGCTGCTTCCCAATTGGCGGCATTTACCCGTAGGCTATCATGGTCGTGCATCTTCCATTATTCCTAGTGGAGTCGATATTGTGCGTCCTAAAGGACAGGTGATGCCAAAAGGTGCGGATCAACCTGTTTATAAGGCTTCTGGTAGAGTGGATTTTGAATTAGAAATGGGTTTTATTATTGGTAAATCGAATCCTTTGGGGCAATCCATTAGTACACAAGAAGCGGAGGATTATATTTTTGGGATGGTTTTATTTAATGATTGGTCTGCTAGAGATATTCAGAAATGGGAGTATGTGCCATTAGGGCCGTTTTTGGGTAAAAGCTTTGCGTCCTCCATTTCTCCTTGGATTGTGCCTTTAGAAGCTCTTGACCCTTTCCGAGTCAAAGGTCCAAAACAAGAGCCTGCGGTCTTGCCTTATTTGACCTATGAAGGTGAACGCAATTACAATATTCAACTCGAAGTAGCGATTCAACCAAAAGATCAGGAAGAACAAGTGGTGAGCCGTTCTAATTTTCAGTATATGTACTGGAATATGACCCAGCAATTGGCACATCATACAGTTAATGGATGTAATGTGCGAGTTGGGGATATGATGGCTTCTGGAACCATTTCTGGTAAAGATGAAAATTCCTATGGTTCTATGTTAGAAATAGCTTGGGCAGGAAGCAAGCCAGTGAGTATGAATGATGGCTCTACAAGGGTGTTTATTAATGATTATGATACGGTGATTATGCGTGGTCATGCGGCTAAAGATGGTGTTCGTGTTGGTTTTGGAGAGGTGAGGAGTATGGTTTTACCTGCTAATTAGTATTATCTATACTTAAAAATCTCTGTCTCTACAATTCTACCACTATTTGAAATCAAAAAATGTCCAAGCAGAATATAAAAACGATTGATCCTACAACGATTAGTCAAGGAGCTTTGCATAATTATCTTTTATCGGCTGTAGCCCCTCGTCCAATTGCTTTTGCGAGTACGATTGATCAGGCAGGAAATGTTAATCTAAGCCCATTTAGCTTTTTTAATGTCTTTAGTTCCAAACCACCGATTATGATCTTTTCTCCTGCTAGACGGGGGCGAGATAATACGACCAAGCATACTTATGATAATGTTTTGGAGGTCAAAGAAGTAGTGATTAATGTGGTCAATCATCCCATCGTTGAACAAATGTCTTTGACAAGTACGGAATATGATCGGGAGGTGAATGAATTCATTAAGGCTGGTTTGACTCCTGTAGCGAGTGAAAAAATCCGTCCGCCTAGAGTCGCAGAATCTCCTGTGGCTTTTGAGTGTGAGGTAGAACAGGTGATTAGTTTGGGGGATCATGGTGGTGCAGGTAATTTGGTCATTGCCAAAGTGGTTTTAATACACATTCAAGAAGCGTATTTGGATGAAGCTGGTAAATTGGATACGGTTAAATTGGATTTAGTGGCTCGTATGGGCGGGAGTTGGTATTGTCGAGCGATTCCAGAAGCCTTATTTGAAATTCCTAAACCCCTGCGAACGAAGGGAATTGGGGTAGATCAATTGCCTGAAGCCATTCGGAATAGTTCTATTTTGACAGGAAATAATTTGGGACGGCTAGGGAATGTAGAGGCTTTGCCTAATGCTGAAAGTATTGAAGCAATCCAAGCAGAAGCTCCTGTTCAAGCGGCTTTACAAGGGACGGAGCCTAGTAGGATTATTCATCAAATGGCGAAGGAGTGGTTAGCTGAAGGAGTAGCGGCAGAGCGTGTTTTGGCTTTGTTAATGACGCTTGGAGGTTAGTTTTTACTATTACCAGTTTTCCTATTTCCCGAAAAATTAAAAACGACTCCAAAAAAGATAGTTCTTCGCTGATAATGATCAAAAGACCGTTGGGAAAAATCTGCATTATATACCTCGGCTCGCTCATTTTGTCGATCTAGGAGATTATTGATGGATAGGAAGGGTAAAATGCTATAATTAGGAAAACTAAAATACCGACTAATACTCAAATCTAAACGGTGATAAGCCTTATACTGACTACCATACCAATCCGCACTCCAAACAGGTTCATAATATTGGCTTGTGGAATTTAATAAACCATGCTGTATACTTGTATAAGGATTCCCACTTCGACTCAAGTACATTAAACTGAAGGTAAAAACTTTGGGATTACTGTAGGTCAACGCCGCTTTGAGTATATAGGGTAAATCGTATTGACTCCTATATTTTGTCTCGCCTATATATTGCCTTTGCTGCAAAAAGGTATTAGATAAGGTGTATTTAAATTGACTAAAAATGTATTGTTCCCAATAAAGTTCCAGACCAAAAGTACTTACCTTATCTGCTTTTAATAATTGATCATTTGTAATGCCATTATTTCGCTGTTTATAATAGAGGGCTGCTTTCCATAAGCCATTATTCATTGCTCCTTCATAATCTAAAGCAATTTGGCGGCTTTGAATCAAAGTAAAATCCCGATTAAAAAAGTTGGGTGTAGTGTAGTGGTGATATTGACCAGCACTTAGTAAAAAAGAATGCTGGGCATTGAGGTCATGTCTAATGCTAAACTGCATACTTTGATAATTGGTCTGATCGGCTAAAGGAATATTTGTTCTTCCACCTAGCGAAAAATACCATTGATCGAAAGCCCAACTAGCATAAAGATAGGTTTCCAAATTATGCTGTTTTAGCTGGGCTATTGCTTCCATTGTAGGAGCTTCAGTAGACAAAGCGTAGTAATATTGCGGTATTTGATCTTCTGTAGTATATCGCTGATAATCGTGATTCATTCCTCCCTGTAGCTTAGTCTTTCCCTTAATCCACTTGACATCTATTGCGCTATATTGCTGCATGGTTTGACCATCAGCCGAAGTATTCCCCCAAGCATAATGCTGTTTGGCATAATTCGTTCCGCTATTGAGCTGTACTAGGAAATTTTTACCAGTATACTTCAAATTATTAACTGTAAAATACCTTTTCTTGCCTGTTAGCACATCATCTGTATGATTCAAAGTGGTAGCTATTCCATCAAAAGCTTCCTGAATCCCATAATGATAAGAGTTGAGGTGAATTTTTTGAGTAATGGGAAAATGTAAATTCAAGCCTAGATCGGTCATAGAAAAAGACTTGATATGGTTAGTTTTCGCTTTTTGAATAGCCGTATAAGCAGTAGAAAATTGCCTATTCGCATAAGCTTGAAGTAAGCCCTTTTTAGCGATTTTTTGACTCGTTAATAAACCCATGCCTGCTAGAGTTGTAGAGATTTGCAAGTGATTTGTATTGACTTTTTGAGTCGTTTGAATGTCAACTAAACCACCACTACTATTGCCATAGGTCAAAGGAGGGTTACTTGCGTAGACATATTGTTTGTCTATAATCTCTGGATTAAACAAGCTAAAAAATCCCTGATTATTCAATTGACTAGCCCGAACAGGCTCATAAATCGGCACCCCATTCAAAATCACCCTAGATTGATCCGCATCACTCCCTCGCAAACTTGGATTAGCTGTTTCATCTGTATTCGTAGAGGAAGGCAGCGCAGTAATGGCTTTCAAAGGATCAGCTTGTGCCATTGGATTGAGGTAGATGCCCATTTTGGTGATTTTGGTCACCGCCGACTGCTCCGAAATAGGATTCCTAGCCTTGATAACTACCGATTCTAATTGTGCCTTAGTTCTGATTAGATAAAGAGTCAAGGTATCTGTATTTGCTGTAGTCCATGCACCTAAATCAAATTTTGTGTCTTCATATCCTATAAAAGAAACAATGCCTGAACTATGACTTTCCATGATTTCTGGCGTGATAGTTATTCTAAAAACACCATCAAAGTCTGTTGAAACACCTTGATTAGGGAATGCTTCAAAGTAGACATTGGCAGCAAATACAGGCTTTCCCTCTTGATCTAATACTTGTCCAACTAAGCTGTCTTGAGCTTGGGCAAATCTAGTAAAACAACATAAGAGCAATAATAGGTGAATCGTGATTTTCATGATGATTGATTTTGATAGAAGCAATAGAAATGACTGATTTACTTACCTACTAGTTTGGCCGCCAATTGATTCAACTGATAATTTTCAGGGAATTCTTTCACGCCTTGTTGAAAATATTCTTTTGCCAAATCCCATTTTTCCTTTCTGATATACCATTTAATCAATATTTCATAAGCTTCTGCTTTTCCCCAAGAAGGTAAATAAGCGTTGGGCATTTTTTGGGTGGGTAATTCAATCGCTTTGTGTAAGTGTTGCGCTACTTTTTTGCCACCACCATATTTTTCTGGCGTATAATAATCACTACTTCCTGCAATATAATAAGCCCTCAAATTGGTCGAGTCTATGGTTAAAGC
>JAHDFT010000171.1:0-1369 GCA_020628015.1 Bacteroidota bacterium | reverse complement strand
GCTAATTCATCTAACTGCGTACTTTTATTCGTCATTAAACTCTGGACAAAAGTATTGTAAATCTTGTCCTGAATATTGATCAATAAAGCGTCTTGAGCAATCTCTTTGTATTGATTTTGATAGGAAATAACCGAAGCAGTGTCAAAGTTTCCTGCTCCTAATTGACATGCACTAAATGCTAATAAAATACTTATAATCATTAATCGTAACATAATTTATGAATTTTTAGCTTGATTGTAAACTAGTTTATTTTATAAACTAAATGGGCAAAAAAATTATCCAATGTATTTTTTAATGGCTTCCACATATTCCTCAAAGGCTTTCAGTCCTTCAGAAGTGATTTGTACAGCCGTATGTTGATAATTATTTAGATAACCCTTTGATATTTTAATATAATTTGCCTTTTCTAGCTTCTTCAACTGCACACTCATATTACCTGAAGTAGCATTGGTTACCTCTTTCAACTCATTGAAATCAGATTTTCCATTAGCTACTAAGTAAGAAACAATGGCTAATCGCAATTCAGAATGTAATATTGGATTTAATTTTTTAAACATCTTTTAGGTATCTAAATAGCTATGTAAAACAGTTTTATTAATCTATGGAAAATAGCTTATTTCGCCCTTTTGACCAAGATTAATCCAGGAATAAAAATAGCAACAAAAGCAGCTACACCCATAATTAACGGATGATAAAATCCACCTACTAGAAAGGCAAGCAGACCCGATAAATTAATGATTATTCCTGAAAATAAAAAAAGTTGACTTTTGGTAACTCTACTAGAGACAATGATGCCGATGCCCAAAAGTATCATTAAAATGGGAATGAGATTGGTTTGTAGTAAACTATTGAGGAAAAAGCCCAAAATCATAATATTGAAAGAGACCGCAAGCCAAGAAGTCGTGATGATTTCGCTTAGATGATTATTGCTTTTTCTATTTCCTTTTTTGGAATAGTAAAACCAAGTAAAAATAAAGCCTAAGGGCATAAGGAAATAAGGATAATAATTGATCGAAAAATAGCCCAGTTTAAGTAATATAAACTGACTAATGGCGGCAAAAGCTACTAAGCCACCCCAAAGCATATAAACTAGGCCATCTTCTTCAAATTGGCTTTTGGCTTCTTGGATGGTTTGTGTAATAATGGCTAAACTTTCTTCTGGACTTAATTCTTTCGATTTCATTGGTATTATTTTTTATTTGGAAATAAAGTAGTTTATATTGTAAACTAAATTTGTGTTGAAAAGTTCATTTATTGAATTTTTTTTTGAAATTTTCTAGTTCTAAGATATTTAGAGGAGAGTTCATCTTTGGGATGATATATCTTTTATTCCAGCCCTGAAGGGGCAAAAGCAATAGCGTAGGGCATC
>JAHDFT010000170.1 GCA_020628015.1 Bacteroidota bacterium | reverse complement strand
ATTGATTGTAGGGACAAGGCATGCAGTAGAGACAAGGCATGCCTTGTCCCTACAATTAATCAATCAATCCATATAAACCTTAAATAATTCTGAAGACTCCACATCTTCAATCAAGGTTTTGATTAATTCCCAATCTACATGTTTTCCTGCGAGGTGATCGTAGAAATAAATCACATAAAATGAATTATCTGCAATAGCCGCCTCATCTTTGAGGCTGGTCAAATCATTTTTACTAATGATTAGGGCTAAGAGTTTGTCATTAATTCCTCCTCTTTGATCCTCCTTATTGGCAATTGTACCCGTTTTGGCATAATAATGATACTTACGCCCTTGTACAAAGGTATTTAAGCCAGCCGCAGCCGTACCAAATTGGCTAATAACCCCATTTAGTGGTTTAAATAAATTATTTTTGTAGAAAGTGTGAATGTCATTGAAATTCCGCCAATCTTCTGTACTAAAATTCCTTTTTTGCTTTTTAGGAACCTCTGGATTCAGATGCGCTTCAAATTGATTATTGAGGCTCACCAATTTACCATACATTTCCGCCATTTTTAAGGGGCTAACCTCGATAGGACTGCCCCCTAGTGTAGACATGACAATACCACGAGTAAATGGACCTTTGCTGGTTGCCCGTCGATGTGATTGAAAGAAATGAGCATTTTCAGGATAACAATAATTGCGAAGACTAGGCGTACAATGATCAAAGATTTGTAGCCCATCTGCTCCATCTATATTTTCATATTGTTGTTTATAATCGGCTCTTTTACGATAAGTTGCCAATTGGAAATTACTCTCCAAACCTTCTGCTAGGACAGATTGATAATTACCAAAGTAATCTTCTGTTTTACTAGATTGATCAGTAGGTGGCCAATAATCAGGATTAAAAGCATAGGTGCCTGACTTTTTCGGGTACTTGATTCTAGGAAAATCCTTATTGGTAGCCTTTTTTAGAATCTGCTTACCAGAAAAGAGGTTGTTTTTCAAGCTTTTTCGATCATAAGAACCTAGAAACATCACCACCGAGTGATAGATATTGCGAGAGTGAATGAGGTATTGACTGAGGGTATTACTACCGAACTCTTTAGGTAATAATTCCCATTCATAACCTCCTAATTCCCGTCCACCATATTGTACCAAATCACCTTCTTTACTAAATAATTCACTACTCAATAAATTCTTATCTACACCAGCCATTCGCAAGCTATCCCAACGAAGGTTGACCTGTGAAGTGACCGCCGCATACATAATCGGCTTGATGGAAGAGCCAGGCCCAGGCTGCATTCGCAATAAATTTCGATTACCAAATAAATCCCGTTCGCTTCCTATTTGTCGATTAAGGTAGAAATTGCGATTGTATTCATTGAGTTCTTCAATATCATTTGGGTCAATTTTTACCTGCGGTTTATAATCCACAATAGCCCGAATTCGCCCAGCACCATCGACTACAGTAGCTGCAAACTGTCGGTATTCCTCTGGATTTCTCAATTTAGGCTTGATCCATTTTTGTTCTTTAGCTCTTTTCGAAATGGTAGAATGGAGATTTTGGGTCAATTCGTAATCTAAGGAAATACTGACATCTTTGGTGCCTCTATTGGCCACATTATTTACCGCATTAGCATAATGATAAGCCCATATAAAACTTCCCCCCAAAGGATAGAAATACTTTTGCTTTCCATTCAACCAAATATTCTGCATAAAATAGTGATCGGCATCCGAAGCCAATTTGAACTCCATTGGTCGATTTTTAATTCGACGGTATTTCGTGCTGATATAATCCCCTGGTTTGAGTCGAATCGCTACATCACTAAACGCCTGTGTATAAGGCGCATAATCTTGAAATTCATTACTTTGTATGGTCAATTTTCCTTGTTCTTCTGGAAAAGCATCATAAGTAGCTGCAACGACTACAGGCGCATTTTCCTTTACCCAATCCGCAGGAAAAACCATTAAACGTAGGTTCTTAGGGATATTTTTTTGATCGCTTAATAAGTGAGGGTCTAGTTTACTAGGAATAGGAATCACTTTAGAACGACTATTGATGCTTCTTAATGCTAATTCACTAGAGGTCGTCGCAGCCCTTACATTACCCTCCCAGCGATTTTGATAATACTGAGGCGGTTTGACTAGGTAATAATTTTGATTGACCGCAAAGCGATAATAACCGCCTCGCTTCACCAGATGAACGATTTCTTCTACATCCTGCTTGTTTTTTTGTTCTTTCAAAAAACGCTCAAAAGCACTCTTAGCAAAATCGGTTTGTAGTACTTTAGGAATGCTATCCTCTGATAAACCAGGATCAGCGGTTAATTCTCCTAGCAAAGGTTTGATGTCTTTATCCTTTATATAGCGACTCTTTTTTTGTTTTTTATAATCGTTTTGTACTTGTAAAAATAAATCATTCAACTGCTCAAAATCCGTTTTTAACTCTGTCATTAAATCATTGATCTGGAAATTTTTCTGCTCAATAACAGGTCTTTGAACAATAAGAATAATTGCCGTAATGAGCAAAAGCAAGAACGGTAAGAACATCAAAGGATGTAATTGAGGCATTTTAGAATAGCGACTGGTTTGTATAATCACCACCAACCATAGGCCTAGTGTGAAGATAAGCGTCAAATTACTTGTAAGGCTGATCAGTGGGAAATCCTGACCAAAGAAGATAAAGCGATTGGTGGAGGTTAGCCAGATAAAAAAGGCCATCATAAATAGCAATAAGCAAATACCGAAGGAGGTAAATGCGACTGGATCTCGTAGATTATTGGTAAAAGCATAGGCGATACATACGGCAATTAACAAGGTCAGTAAACCTAAAATCACCCATCGGGAATGCTCCGAAATAATATAACGAGTCACTACAAGGTCAGTCGTTTGCGTAATATAACTCGACCCTTTATTGAAATGAGGCTTAATATTGAAATAACGCAGATGATCTCTAAAGCTTTTCTGGCTAAATTTAACCGTATCACTCAAATAAGTATTGATAAACCATTGATTTTGTGCCGCTCTAAAGGCAAGGGTAACATCCCTAGAATCCATTGCTTTATCTCGAATCACCTCATCCAAATGTTCATTAATAATGGCTGCTCGGTACTTGACATGACTAAATCGTTCCACAATACTTTGTCCTAGACCTGAAAAGGCAATACTTCCTACAATCAATACCCCTGCTGTTCCTGCTAGGATTTTGTTTTTGTGGGGTAGTAATTGATCTGTTTCTTCTATGATGGCATAGAGGAAAAATAGGGTAGTGATGATGCCGAATATACTGCCGATGATATAGGTTAATAAAGGTGTATCTAGGGCATTTTTGAATAATGGAATCCCTGCAAAAATAAAGATGAGGAAGAATATACTCAATAATACCGCAGCGATTAAACTCCGTCGCTTTTGACGACGATTATTACGAGTGGTATAACCGATTAAATTACGGAATAGCTCGTAGAGGAATAAGAATAGTAGAAAGATAATACTATAACCCGTATCCCATAATCCCAACCAAGCTAGGGTAAATAGGGTATTAAATGCTCGGAAAGGGTTGATATTGAAGGTGTCTTGTTCGTAGACGTTTTTCCTTTGGGCATTGATATAGGCAGCCATGAAAAAGATAAAGACAGGGATGGCAATATTGGTGAATCTTTCGGATAAAAAGAGTCGTCCAATAAGGAAGCCTACTGCATGTAGACCTAGATAAATGCCTATAAATTGTTTGAAATTACCTTCTTTAAAAGGAAATAATAAAAAGGTATCTATTTTGTGGTAAATGTTTTGCCAGAGTCGATCAATAGCATTGGTAATGCCATGAAATAAGCGGCTACCAGAAAGGTAATAATAACGATCTTGTACCCATTCCCATTTGCCCCAAATAATGCGACCAATAAAGAAGAGCAAAGTAATGATACAAGTATTGCGAAAATGCTTGAAATCTCGAAGGAAGTTGAATTCCGCTAGTTTGACCGCTTCTGTAGGCGGAAAAGTCCCCATTCGCCAAATAAGGATGATTCTGATGAGCAAAAAGGCGAAAATAAGGAGGTAGATGACCGCTTCTATCGTGGTGAATTGCTTGGGACCAATGAGGTAATAGACCAGCAAAAATAGGAGTAGATAAACCACTACAAAATAGTACAAATAGGCTGGTTGTAGCGGATTAGAGCCATAGAAATCATTGATTTGAAAGATCCAGCGTAGCTTATTCTGACTTCCTGAGCCTGTGGATAATTTGAAAGGCTGATTGGCATAATAAAGACTGTCGCTTTTGATGGATTGTTTATCATTGACCTTATAGACAAACTGCTCATTAGCTGATCCCTTATAATAGCGAATATTCGCATTGATGTGGTTTTTATTTTTCGGATCTTGTAGAATGGGAAAATAATAACCGCCCAAGCTCGCTTGCTGTACGACATCTTCAAAGGAGGAACAGAGAAAAAGGTTGTTAGAGGATTTTTCTCGAAGGGCAAAACGCTTGGGGAAAAGATAACGCAAATGATGGTAATTGCCTTTCGTTGATTCGAGGGTCATTTTATTGAAATCGGAGACAGGGAAACCATTGTAAAATGGGGTGTTTTCTCCAATGGAAATTTTGTGCCTTTGTCTGACTTTGTTTAGTGTATCCTTGCCATTACTAATGTATAATCCTTTAATGGCTAATAATTGTTGAGTAGGGAAAAACTGTAGTGGACTATTATTTTTGCCCTTTTTTATAGGTATTTGATTCCTCAATAACAAAGACCCATCGAGCAAGGTCAATAGGGAATCTTCATTATTAACTGTTTGTACTTTGGCTTTTTCGATGAGGTCAATCACTGGATAACCTTGAAAAAAGCGGCTAAAGGTCAATTGACGTTCTGGTGCATTACCTAGCTGTACGCTATAAGTAGGATTGGAACTGGTAAGGGAATTGGTGATCTTTATTTTTAAAAAGGATTGATGTTTTCCAGCAGCCGTTTTTTGTCCAATCTCCACATAATCCTCAATTGGGAGGGGAAGTATCGTATTTTCTACCCTATAGGCATTTTCTCTTTCATTATAGACATAAACTGGCTCTGGATATTGGTCAACAGTCATGACATAACCAGGTCGTTCCTTATTTTTATTGATCTGCCATTTGCCCTGCATTTCATCAAAAATGGCTTCCGTGGCTTTTTCTTCATCAACGAGTTTTAGGCTTTCTTTGAACTCAAAACCGAGATGTTCTAGTTGGTGGTAATCTAGGTTAGAAAAGATGTCTTCATCAAGGCTTGGACGGGTGTAATTATGTATAATTAAGAAGGCTGCAAAACCCATAATACAGGTAATGCTATAGATTAAACGTTGATAAGTCCATAGCTTTTTTCCAAGCAACCGCCTTAGATAAATCATTACTGCTATCACTAGTAGTGTAATGATTAGAAAGGTATTGAATGTAAATAGGGTTATGAGCATATTCCTTTTTTGTTGATGTTTTGGCTATTGATAATTTTAAGTGATTTCCCCCACATAATAACCCCTCACAAAAACGCCCTCTAGTGCTTGTACACCGCTTTGTTTAGCAAAATCAACGATGGTTCTAACGGCTTGGTGGGCATTGTATTCTTCATATTTAGCATAACTACCAGCAGGGAAATCAGTTCGAGATTTGCCTTGTAAAATCATTTCATAATTCAGATAGGCAAATTTGCTCACATTCTTCATTCCCTCAATGGATACCTGCATAAAATCATGAAAATGGATGGTAGACTCAAAGAGCTGGGTGTAAAACCAGTTTTGATCTGTAGCATTAACGGGATAGTTGATGGCTTCCGTACCGCTATAAAAATCTTTATATTGACTAAGATAGTTCCGCATATAGGCCTGCATTTGTTGATTGTTCAGTATTTTTTTAGCAGGTAATAAATAACTATCCATCACATTTTCTGGTGGAACTGCCCCTGTCAAATGTTGAGCATGACTAGTGATGTGTTGTTTGACTTCCTCTATATTTTCTGCACCATCCAATGCTTTTTGAATGGCTTGGAAAAAGAGTTCCTTATCAACTAATGATTGAATGGCTGTGGAATAATCATTGTCGGTCAAACTGCCCATACAATCTAAAGCAGCGATTGTTTGTACAGTTGTTGGTAAATCTTGCTTTTGGGTATTTTCTTTGAATTTTTGTAATAGAGATAGTGTCGGATGTTCTTGTTTATTTTGGTTTAGTTTAGGAAATGGAATACCAAATATAGCCAAAAGCTTTTTTATCGTATCAATATCGTTTTGACGTTTGAGTTTATTGATTAATTGGATAAATATATCAGGATAACGTTTTTGATATTGGGGTAATAATAATTCCCGTACCTGATCCCTAACCGCACGACTCAATATCAACCTTTTCTGTAGATTCTCTAGTTTGAGCTTAACCGCTTGATTTTCAGAAGGAAATAAGCCTTTTAGTGCCTCTAATAAATCATAAGCCTTATCATTTTGGGCAATTGCTTTTTGTAGATCTTTGGTGTCCACTTTCTGTATTAAATGCCCAGTACTTCGATGATCTTTAGTTGCTTTATGAGCTTGTTGAGCATTCCAAGCGGCTTTGATTTGGTCTACTTGCTTGCGAGTATTTTCATCGTATTGATTTTTTAAACGCCCTTTGGGTTCTTGTATAAACTGAAGAAAATCAGTTGCAATGTTTTCTACTTGATTGGTCTGGTGTGTCTCTCGAACTTGAGCAAGGCTTTCGAGGGTGTCATTATTTTTTATGGTACGTGAAAATTCTTGATAGCTTTTATTGGCTAGGGGATTGGAGGTTTCTGTAATGTATTGGAGTAATTTTCGGGTCAATTGCTCATTATTTTTATTTAATTTACTAGAACGCATGACCAATAATCTTGCTAAGAAATAGCCAATTAATCCCAATAAAGTCAAGGCTCCCAATCCTAATAAGAAAGGCAACCATTCGATTGTTTTTTCTGTATTAGCTGCTTTTTCTAATGCATCATTTCCTGTAGCTGTACTTTGTGTTGTATCTACTGGAGTTTTGACGGCTTCTTGTGATGTATTTTCTGTTGTTGTACTAATTGCAGGTGCTGCACTTGAGGCATTGAATTTCTTTGGAATCACCTGAAATCGTCCATTATCAATATAACACCATTTGCCATGATGCTTTTTGACCTGTCCAATCAATAAATTAGCGATAAAAGTGCGAAGGTCGAATTTATTATTGCGATAATCATCCCAATTGCTGGTCATTTCTTGATCGAAAGTGATGCCCATTTGTGCAACTATTCGATTGGGATTCCAGCTAGAAGGATTTGCTGGAAGCTCCATTTTGTCCTTTGCAAGTTCTTTATAATCTTTATCTGGACTAGTAAAAGCATAGTTGAGTAAGCGGAAATTACTTTGTATAAACTCATCAAATCTACTCTGATCACTTGCTTTGATTTGAAAATAATTCAATTCACTTTCTTCATTAATATCAAATCGAAATTTTTGAACTACTTTTCCTTTTTGATAAATCAAGCTTTGCTCATCTGTTCTTAATAAGTTGTTGATATGACCATATATTACAGTTGTGGAATCTTTTGTATTTGATGTGGTCGTATTGGCCACTTTTTGCCATGCCATTTGCTCATTTTCTAGTATTTGGGCTAGAATGGCATTTGGTAAAATAGGTATGGAATCAGCATTGGTTTCCCCCTGTGCATAGCTATTATTAGAAATAGTCATTAAACTACTTAATAATAAGAGGAGAAAGAGGACTATATTTTTCATGTGAGCTTGTTTTTTTGATTGAGTTATTGAGCCGATACCTATTGTATGGCAAGATGTCATATAGGGAATCAATTTTTTAAAAATATTCATCTAATAAATCCTGTTTCCAATCTTTACTGTCCGTAGATTGACCGCTTGTCGGCTTAGTGGTTTTGGGGGCTGGGGTATTGCTAGGGTATGATGGAGGTGTTTCTTCTATTTTTGGTACAGTAGGGTTTAGTACTTGTTCTACTTCTGTAATTTTTTCCTTTGTAATATTGGTCAAATAGAATGTTTTACTAGGAATATGTGGAAAAAGGGACTTCCATAATAACTCATTCGTAGCAGGATCATCCTTAGCTTTATTGAGTGGTTCTGCCTCAGAAACCCCCGAATCAGAGCGAATGATGAATTCTCGACCTGTAAAAAAGACATTATACTCCCCACTTCGACTACTGATTGGATTTTTCCACTTCATGCCTTCAATTTGTGGCGTATCTATATTAAAACCATTCAAGAAAAAGTCGTCACTTAGAATGTCTGCTCCTATATCAGCGGCTTTGCGTTGGGTATTATTGTCTTTCAATCCGAAAAATTTCCTTAATCGCTTAGGTAAGACGGCATCAACAATATTATTCTCAAATATAGGCATACCAATAAGGTTGGCGTTCCTTCCTACACCTTGTGTCGCATTATAAGGACCATATAAACAAGCAATTTTAGAGCTTCTGCCAAAAAAGAGTACTCGATTGTCTTCTATACCATCAATATTGGTGATTTTGAAGCTTTCTTTGAGTCTTTGTGCCAGCCGATCTCTAAGCGGTTGAAATAAGAAGCTTCGACCAGTCAATAAGACTCCGTGAAATTCTTTTTCTCCAGATCGGTGAACCATTGTAATAATCTGCTCTACCACCTGATTGACCGCTTGATCAATAATGCCATAATAATCAGCAATCGTTCGTCCACTTTTATCGAAATGAGCTTCTAGTAATTCATTGAGGATTTCTAGCTTAATTTCAGGATTGTGCATAAAGCGATCCTGTTCATTGGTGCGACTATGTAATTTTTTTAGATCAGCCAATTCATAAGGCACCCCATTGGAAAAGCGTTTTTTGATGCCTTCCACAAAATCAATAAAAGCGAGTTGATCTTTATTATCGGTAGCTTGCCAGTCTCCATCTTTGGTGAGGTAATTGAAAAAGACTTGCTGGATAAATTGTTGGCGATCTTGTCTGCGAGGTCCAACGACTAGTGCAGCTATGGTTTCTATAAAGGCATAGGTTAACACATTGCCTGCCCCTGCAAATCCATTGCGGTAGATATTGCTAAACTGATAAGCGGCCATGCTATCATCACTACTTCCCACTCGAATAATAGATAGATCTGTAGTGCCTTTGCCAGTATCAATTACAAGGTAATTGGCATTGGCTTTGAGCTTTTTCAATTTTTCTTCTACACGGAAAAGCCCCAAGAAGGAAGCATCACTTTCTGACATCACCTGCACCTCAATCGCATCAACAGTATACTCAGAGCGGTATTGCTGAATGATTTCCCAAGCATCTTGCCGCAGGGAGTGAATGAGGCTGCTGGCTTGTTGTTGATGATAGATATTGGGTACCAAAAGGGTCAAGCGTAGTTTATTGGCTTGGTCTTTATGGCGTTCAAAGACAAATTCATGATCGCAAATGTCTTGCAATAAGGTATGCAGAAATTGATTGAGGATGATGCGGAAAATATCATCTCTCATTTTGCGAAAGGTGATGCTGCGGTTATTAGGGCGAATATTGAAGCGGTTGATATTGCCAATTTCTGATAGTTTGAGATTGGCAAGGAGTTGATGTGAGGGAAAAGCCCGATCATTGGTAATCGAAAGCAGTTTGACCAATGATTTCAAGCCATCATGAAAAGGTTTCTCAATTGGTGTGCGATGTGGATTGAACTCACTTTCGTCAAGCATGACAAAAAAACGAGATAAAAATAATTCAGGATCATCTTTATCGTATTGATAAAAATATTTGTCTGCGACCTTTAATTTGTCTTCAAAAGCAGGATTATAAAAGGTTTCTCGCATTCTAGAAAAGATACTCACCCTAGCAGGGTTATCCCGTTCACTCACCTTTTTATAACACATTTGCGAAGCCTCAGAGCCAAAATCAAAAACCGCCTCATAGATATTGGTCGGTTTGGCAATATGGAAACGCACCGCTCCTGCATAAGTCCGCTTTTCTTCAGGATCAGTATAAGTAATCTGGAAAAGAAAGGACTCTTCCTCTGCGGATAAACCTTTGTAGAGAGTGATTTCTCGGTAATTTTTGCTATCCAAGAATAAATCAGGCTCTTTTTGCTGTGTTCGCAATTGCTCGGCCATTTCCCGAATGGGCAAGCGTCCACTTTTGGGATTGGCAATAAAATCAATTTGTAAGCAATTGTTTTTGTATTGGATATTGCTGGTCATGCGTCGGTAAAGCGGCACATCACAAGTGGTATTCCGCAAAGAAATAAGCTTGGTGCCTTCTTGTATGCGAACGAGCTTGAGGTCATTGTGCCGCCATTCAAGGATAAAATCAGGAATGTCTTCGTCTTTTACAGGCGCAGTACCGTCGATCCACTTGTCACCAATCATGGGTTTTAGGGGACAAATGTGGTATTGACGGTCGTTAATGAGTAGGGGAAGGAGGTACATTTTTGAATCTTTTGTTTTTACTGGACTAATATAGGGAATATTGCTTGGATTTTAT
>JAHDFT010000169.1:6854-10454 GCA_020628015.1 Bacteroidota bacterium | reverse complement strand
GTGCTAGAACAAATTGAAGATTTAATAAAACAAAGTGGTGGAAAAAATCAGGAAGGCTTATATTTTATGGGGACTTCGCTAGGTGGTTTCTATGCTTTGTATAGTGCATTGGTCTATAAACGACCTTGTTTTTTGATTAATCCTTCCCTTGCGCCACACATTTCGCTTCAAACACAGGTAGGAGATTATCGCAGTTTTAATTTAGCTTTACCTTATCATTTTAAGGAAAGTTATATTCCAAAACTATCCGAATTACACGATATAATATGGAAGGGGCTAAATGCTGAATCTTCCCCCAAAGGACATTTACATACTTTTTTTAATGACGATGATGATATAATTCACCATAGCGGTTTCGAGAAATACAAAAAATACCTCAGTTATCAAATTTTAACTAGTGGAGGGCATCGAGCTAGTAATATGCAAGAGATTTTAGACTTGATAAAGCCAGTCCTTAGCCATTAAATCCAATTGCCTATTTATCAGCAGTTCACATACAATCGCTTTTGCCAACCTTTTGGAACAAACTTCTGCCAATCATTGACCGAAGTAGCCAAACGATCTGCCATACAAAGTAAGGTAGCAGGGGCATGTCCTAGACCAATATGGCTGCTGCCTAGTATTTCTACATTTTGGGTAATTGGCGTTAGTTCTTGTTCAATACAATGCTTCCAAGAAACGATGCCATCCCAACGGGTATAAATCGAAGTGCTTGGTACAGGTGGAGCTTTGAGTATGTCTTTAACCAGAGCATCATCTATTTCTGTCACCTTCTTTTGATGAATCCATTCATAGATCCATCTAGCATTATTATCCTCGGTAATTCCACCAAAGGGAGAACCTAGAGTAATGACCTGCCTTACAGACGATGGATAACGGCGAGCAATTTCTCTAGCATAGACTCCGCCTAAACTCCAACCGACTAGGCTTACTCGCTGTCCATATTCGTCGGTAATTGCCTCAATACGTGGAAAAATATCGGCAGGATCTTCATATTGACCCAGATTCAAGCCCAATTTCCAAGGAAGTGGGGAATAGCCCAATTGTCCTAAAAATCGTCGAATTAAAACAGTTGATAGGTCGGTGGTTAAAAAGCCAGGTAGCACCAATACAGGATGTCCATCTCCTCTAGGTGCATCTTTGAGTAAGCGGTTAAAGGTAAAATAAGCTCCTAGATCAATGAGTCCTCTATATGGTTCAGATAATAATAATAAAGCAGATGGTCTTTTCACAGTCATATTAACAGACATTTGTTAGTTTCTCAAATTTACAATATATAAAAAAATATGGAATAATACTAATACTCAACTATGGTCAAAAATTCTTAGCCTAGCAAAAGCAAGATTTTATAGGATGATTTTTTGTT
Organism: Bacteroidota bacterium; assembly: GCA_020628015.1. Lineage (GTDB taxonomy): Bacteria > Bacteroidota > Bacteroidia > Chitinophagales > UBA2359 > JAHDFT01. The sequence goes on along the minus strand of JAHDFT010000169.1, from coordinate 9,088 downwards.
TTACAAGGCAAAAAATTGTAATTTAATTTATCAAAAATCCAAATCACTATTAATTACTATGAAAACAATACTCAAATTTATCTTATTAGGTGGGGTTATCTGGCTGGCTGCTGATCAGTTTTCTGGTATAGCGGTTAGTAGCTTTGAATATGCGATATTTACCGCTGTCGTATTAGCCATCATCAATGTTTTTGTCAAACCACTTTTGCATATCATTTCCTTACCTATTACCATATTGACATTAGGACTTTTTTCCTTTGTCATTAATGCTTTGATTATTATGCTATTAGATAATGTCATGACTGGTTTTAGTGTGGCTTCTTTTTGGTGGGCTTTGATTTTTAGTGTGTTGATTTCATTTGCGAATACACTAATCGACTCCTTGGTGGGTAATAAATAATGAATTAATTGACAATCTTTTTTACATTGAATCATTTTACTATAAAAAGAAAATAGTATCTAAAAAATACTTTCAATTCGGTTGATTTTCTTTGAATTTTTCTATATTTGCGGAACTATATTACAGGAAAAGGTTTTAATGCCTTTGTAAATTTATAGCTACAATTGCCCAGATGGTGGAATTGGTAGACACGCTGGCTTGAGGGGTCAGTGTCCGCAAGGACGTGCAGGTTCGACTCCTGTTCTGGGCACCCCAAATAAACACCAAAGTCCAGATGATCTTAGGATTGTCTGGACTTTTATTTTTGTATGTTGATCATTTGTTTTTAATTAAGAGCCTTAATAGGTAATCATATATATACCTATATTTAAAATCATTTCTACCTCTTTTATCTTCTTTACTATTGGCTTTGATAAAATTTTTGATGTCATTCATTAGATGAATCCTTGCTATATTTCTTTTAGGATTATTTATTCCATATCGTTTTAAAAATTTCTTTGCTTTTTGATATTTTTCAGGAGCATCTATTTCAAGGTTTTCGAGTATTTCCAATTTTCCACTAGAAGCATCAAAGTAAAAGTAGGATTTGAAAATATAATCTAAATCATCAGGCTTTAATGTATATTCAAATTTGGTTTTATTTGCTTCGGAGTTACATTTATCACAACAATAAAATAAGTTCTCCCATTGGTAAGCTATTAAAGGGAAATCAGCTTTAGGATAATAATGCTCAATAGGTTCCAATGAAGTTTCTCCTATTGGAAAGCCATCACAAAAGGAACAATGCCCATCTGTCAAGTCATACAGGGCTAATCTTAAATCCTTATAACAGCCTTCTCGCCAAGAAAACCTTTGTCCCTCTTTACCTTCAGATTCTTGATACTGTTTCAGTTCTATTCCCCATTGTTCCCAATTCTTTTTTATTTTTTTTAGAGAGGACAGCTCTGAAATGGGAGGTCGTTCAATTTTTTCCATTCAAATAATCTTTACCGATAACATCTTTCAATCTAAATAATTTAGAACTTATAATTGTTTCTACTTCTTCTCCTTCATTAAGCAGTTCATTTACAATATCAATAAACTCCTCTTCATGGTCAAAGTTGCTATTGATTAGTTCTTTATCAATTTCTGAAAAGCGTTTTAAATATTCTGTTGTACTAGGACCAAACTTATGCGTTGTTTCTAAAATATTTTCAAAAATATAATTATACGAATCTCCTGTTTCTGACAATATTATTTTATCCAGTTTGGAAACTCCTTCCTCTACTTTTAATTTATATATTCTAGCATTATCAATGGAATTTAAAATAAATGGTGAATGAGTGGATATAAAAATTTGAGCATTGGGGAATATTTTTTTTATAAGTGGAAGTATTTGATATTGCCATTTAGGGTGTAAATGAACCTCAATTTCATCTAATAATAAAATTATTTCTTGATGGTTGACTGGAATATTTTTATTCGCCCAAGGTATTTCATCCAAACGCATTAATAAATCGCCCATCCAACTCAATACAGATCTTAGTCCATCAGGTAATACATCAAAGTCAATTTCCTTATTATAATATTTCATGACAACCTTCCAAGGATTAGTCTTAACTTTGAAAGTAAATTCATCACCAGTAAGTTTGCCTATATGCTCAATTAAACAGTTAAGACCAGCTTTGTATTCACTAGCTAGTTTTTTATTTCCATGTGTTTCTTCTATTGCAGCCTTTGAGTATCTTGAAATAATCCAGTTTGATATATTAGCATTTTCACCTGTTTTTTTTACAAACTCTAATGCTAAATGTAATGGATTAAAATTATAATCACTATCTATTTTTATTTTAGC
>JAHDFT010000169.1:0-6754 GCA_020628015.1 Bacteroidota bacterium | reverse complement strand
CTAATGCTAAATGTAATGGATTAAAATTATAATCACTATCTATTTTTATTTTAGCTGAACTAATTAACCTATAACCTGAATATCCAAATACCCCAAATTTGAATTTTTTATTCGAAATATCCTCACTTACAATAGCATTTTTATAATTTTTTAAATCAATACTTTGGGGCTCCCATCTATATCCATTTCCTTTTTTACTGATTGTATTATTATTAGCAATTGTTTTCTCGTAATTTTGATGTAAGTTCCCACATTGTTCACATCCATAAGCAATAACTTTATCAATAATTTTCCCTGTTTCTCTTTGGGCTAAAACAACATGACAATAACTTTTAGCCATTCCCCTTTGATCATCTTCAAATTTATGAAACCTTTTATAAAATAGATTTGAGGTATGTTCTTTATGTTCCTTACTATTTTCAAAATAATCAAATTCACTTGCAATTGCATGGAGTAAAGTTGTCTTACCACTTCCATTTATTCCTGTAAATATATGAATATCTGGATGGCCATTATTAATTGAAAAATCAAAAATTTGCTCCTCAAATGGACCTATATTTTTGATTGCTAATTGATTAACTCTAAGCATTTCTAAATGATTGATGTACTTTACTGTTTACGATAAACAGTAAAGTACTATTTTTCTAGAAAAATAAAAAATTTCCTTCTACTGTTCCAGATTAATTTAATCCTCTTTTAATCACAATCGAATCCTCACTAACAAGTACATTCTAGCTAACTTTCCTCTATAACAAAACCATCCCCCCACGATTTTATTCCACCCACTAATTCTTTCACCTTAAATCCCAATTTAGTCATCTTTAATGCCCCTCTAGTAGACGCATTAGAGCCAATCCCACCAAAATAACAGACATAAATACCTATCTTATTTCTAATCCATCACTTGGTTTGAAATATACCTTAAAAAAAATGATTCCAGCTATTTTGAGATAGCTTTCAAGAATTAATGTACTTTTCTTTTCAATTAAAGCAAAATTCATATTATTTTAAAGTTACAAACTTGTCAAATTCTTTGACCACTATTCCTTAATTTCTAAACAACCAATTATGAGTTATGTAGCAATTATCGTTGGAGCTCTTTCCGTTATGGTTTTGGGATGGATTTGGTTTCATCCAAAAGTATTGGGTAAAACTTGGATGGCAGGTGCTGGACTGACAGAGGCAGATATGCAGGAAGCCAATCCAATAGTGATGGTGGGGGCACTTTTGATGGCTTTGGTCATCGCTTGGGCAATGTCAAGGTATGCCACTCATACAGAGCCAGGTATGAGTCAATTTGTACATGGTATGTATCATGGATTTATGCCAGCTATTATGTATGTGGCACCTGTATTAATTAGCAAAGGTCTTTTTGAAAAGAAAAGTTTGGCTTGGATCTTAATAGGTGCTGCTTATTGGGTTTTAGCCATTACAGTCGTTGGTGGGATTGTTTATGCCTTGACTCCTTCGGCGGCTTAGGCAACTGAATGGGTTAGGTTTTAAAGGATTAAGAGAGTATTATTGACTTGGTACTCTCTTGATTTTTTGTAGTAGTGTAAACTAATAACCACTACAAATAAGACCTCACCCCCACCAAATAATGCGTATACCTCCCCGTATCCACATTCCGAATCCCTTGCTCATCCAAATCATCTAAACGCACCCAGCCATGAGCATGGACAATCTTTTGCTCAGGAAAAATAATACCTACATGAGAGATTTTATCCGAGCTGGTTTTGAAAAAGGCTAAGTCCCCTACTCTAGCGGCAGCTAAATTAGTGATGTTTTTACCTTGCCTTACCTGCTGACTAGTATCTCTATTAATCGCTATACCCAACATTTTATAAATGATCTGAGTCAAACCAGAGCAATCAATTCCGATAGGGCTTCTGCCACCCCATAAATAAGGTGTCCCCATGTATTTTTGAGCTAACTCAACTATTTTAGTGGAAAAATCTTGTTGATTGGTAGGAATAAGAATATTCGTTGTTTGTACTAGTAAATGTTGATTCAGGTGAAAGAAAGAAGTATTATCTTGCAAAATGGGTAAAGAACTGCCCATTAATAATCGTAATTGTTGGGGAGTATTTTCAAATAACAAATGCTGAAAATCAGTCAAAAAGCCTGTTTGACTAGCAATAATTTGTTGATAAGTTGTTGCATCTAATGGATAAGCTTGTTTATGGTCGATCCAGCCTTCATATTGATCGGCATCTATGCGAATGTGTAACCAAGGCGTTTTGCGCTCTAGTATACTAAAAGTCTCCCCATACAATAATTGCGTGACCATCTCCGCCCGATCCGAAGCTGTGGCTCTGACAGGAATGATGGCAGTTGCTGCAATAGCCTTAATTGTTGTCATATTTTTTTACAAACTTGAAACTTGATTGGATCAGCTTTTAAGATTTTGTATTTGAGAGTCCTTTTTCAAAATCTCTCCACGTAAATCCTTGATTTCCAAATCTTTTGCAGTAATCTGGTTTTTGAACATGGTGACTTGCTTTTTCAAGTCAAATTTCTCTGTTCGGAGTTCTTTTGTTTCCTTATTCAGTTCATTATAACGGTCCTTATACTTTTTCCATTCTTCCAAACGCTTATTCAATTGATTGATCCTTGACTCTAAAGATTGTATCAAAGCTTCTGCACCTGCTTTTTGAGACTCTAGCATATCCACCATACTTTGCTTCCCTTTGACCTCTTTCTCTAAATCCGCAATTTGCTCATTAAGTCCCTCAATTGTTTTGTCCTTTGCGGAAGCTCGGTCAATAATGCGTTTCTGTTCCTTTAACTCCTCCTTATGTGTCTGCAAATCATTTTGATATTCCAGGCGTTCCTCTTTGATTTGATCTTCTAATTTATCCTTGATAGAAAGCAAATAATTCCGCTTATTATTAGAATCTTCAAGGGCATTTTTTAATTGCTTCAATTCCAATAATGTCGTACTTAGTTTGACCCTATACCAGAACCAAACTAGAAAGACAAAAAATAATAGAATCAATATGGCGACGAAAGCGTCTGACATGTGTATATTAAATTTATGGGATAAAGTTTATTGATTTTCTGCGCTTTGTAAATAAAAAATAGCAATATCTATTCCGCTTTTATTTCTACTCGTCTATTTTGATTACGTCCTTCTTCTGTTTTATTAGAAGCTATCGGTTGAGTAGAACCACCAGAACGAATAATAATGCGACTTGTATCTACTTGCACATACTTAAAGAGTTTGGCTTTTACATCTTTTGCTCTTCTCAAACCCAACTGATAATTATAGGCCTTTTGTCCCAAATTATCTGTATGTCCAGTTAAAACTATATTTCTTTCACTTTCCTGCTCTAAATAAGCTTCAAGATAGGCGAAATACTCTTCCAAATCATCATCTACTTTTAAATTAGAATCATTCAGTTTAAAATATAATTTGATTGGCTCTAACAAAAGTCGTTGCTCTACTTCTTTTGTAATAACAAGATTTTCTTCTAAGGAAAGTGTCACATTAGGTGAATTAATATTAGCTGGTCCTATAGCCAATTGATTCTCATCAATTCCCCTAGAGAGGAGATAACGCAAAAGGCTATCTGATCTTGCCATTCCTAAATTTTTAAAATTGGAACTATCAAACTCAGAGTGAAGATAAGAACCAGAAATCTTGACTCGAGCTTTTGGATGCCCGTTCAAATAATTAATAGCCTCTTCAATACCCAAATTAGCTAAGGAATCTACTTCAAAACCAAATTGATTAGGTTCGAAATGAGTACCTAAAGCAATTTTATCCAAAAACCCTAATTTAAAGGCATCCAGTCGATTGACAAATTTGAACAAAGCCCCATCAACAACCCATCCATTCCATTGCTCTAAATCAGTATCGATTTCATTAGCTAAAGTGATTCGATTACTAGGAATACCAGCCTCTATTAAGTAGGTTTTAATTTGCTCGGCTCTTAATTGACTAATCGGAGGTTGTTGTAGCTTACACTCTTTTGGCAAACACTTACCTGTCACTTTGATATTCAAATAGGAATAACGGTCTAAATGTTTAGCAATACGTTTAGAACGTTCATGAATATATTGCTTACTGTAAAGTTTTGTAGAATTATGCTCAAATAATAACCTTCCTCGTAGGTGATCTGGAAATGGAGCTTCTTCCTCATTGAACCAAGCTAGAATAGCTGCTTTACAATCAGCACAAACAGTCCTTTCTTGCACTTTACAAGTATAAACATAAATGAAAGCAATAGCTGTCACCCAAATAATGGTTTTATGTATAAAACTAAAGAGCATATTTAATAAATTTTCAAGATAGAATTCGAGGGAGTTTTAATGTGTCATAGCAATTAAACATACAGCCTATTACTCATGTGTTTACAGGGCAACATAAGCTTACAAAACAAGTAATCTGTAAATCAATTATTGGGTTAATGAAAATAGATGCAATTTAAATGGTCATTTATTTATAGTCATTTATACATATTTATCAAATATCATGCTTATATAACTCAAAAACAAGAACATGATAATATTTTTTATTTCTTAAACTATAAAATATCAGGTAACTAACTGAAGAACCGATGTCATCAATGATAAATTAATTATAATCTAATATCCAAGCTTTTTGGTTATGCTTTCTTTTCGAGATATTAAATTGTTTGATAGCTTTATCTTTACTTTTTGTAGTATAAATACCTGTACGATAAAAACCTGATGCGGTTTCCAATATACGGGCATCATATCCTTCTCTTTTTAATTTTTTCTCTAATTTACGTGCATTGGGTTTGCTTCTAAATGCTCCAATAATTACATAATAACCTCTAGGCAAACCTTTATTAGCAGCATATTCCTTGGAGTTAGCTTTGGTAATATTTACATTACGGCTACTAGATTTTTTACTGGTTGTAGCTTTTGTAGATGATTTTGTAGATTTACTTGCTGATCTTGATTTTGAAGCAGCAGATTTCCCACTAGATTTCGCTGTGCTACTAGAACTAGCTGTTTTAGCAGCAGGTTTTGAACCTGGTTTTGTGGTCTCCTTTTTTGTACTACTGCTATTATCTGGTCGAACAGGAGGTAAATTAGCTGCTAGACTACGATTATTCTCATCTGTTGTTCCGCCTCCTTGATTGGCTGCTGCTTCACCTCCTCCTGTAGCTTTATTATCACTAGCTCGACTTTCGGTAATTGCTGTAAAATTATTGTCTGTTCCACCATTTCCACCATTATTATTACCATTCCCTCCAAAAATACCTCCTTCTTCAGGTGCAGAATTGTCGGAATTGGTGACAAAAGGCTCCCCTTGCTCACTACCTAGATCAGTCCCATCCTTTGCTGTTCCTCCATTATTCGCCGCAAAACCATTGGCATTGGGGTCTTCATTATCTCCTGCAATAAAGGCTTCTTTTTCCTTACTTTTATCGAAAAGATCGGCTGAACGTCGATTATTGTAATTATCTCGATTACTATCGGAATTAAGGACTTGTAAAATCAATAAAACAAAAAGCAACAATATCGCTAATGGAATAATCCAACGCCATAAAACAGAGGCTTTTTTCTTCTTAGGAGGCGCAGTTGTTGCCAATGCAGCTCCGTTGTCAGCACTTACCCTTTCTTCCAAAACATCTGATACCGCTTTTTTCTCTTGTACATATCCACCACCTACACTAGTACCTAAAGCCATTGCTGCGGCTTCTTCCTCTTCAGGATCATAAGTAATATCTCGGTAATCTCCCAAAGGTTCTGTTCGAGAGCCTGCACTAGTACCAATTGGCACATTCTCAAGATCTTCAGGGCTTGTAGCTATTTCTTCTTCTGTTGGTGGTAAATCAAGGCTTGACAAACCATAATTATCTAAGGAAAAGTTACTTCCATCTGGTGATTGTAAATAAATGGCATTCGATTCTGGATCCATTGTTAAAGCACCAATTTGATCTCCAAGCTCAACCATTGAGCCTTGACGTAGTTGCTTTAAAATTTGTTGTACATAAAGAGTAATCGCCTCTTCTACTGCATACGTAGGCAATTCTTCAACCTCGCAGATATGACCTACTAATAAGCCATCATTTAACTTTGCTTTATCTTTGAAAACCAAAGTACTAACAGGCGGCATTAAACTCGTCTTATCTGCACTAAATTGAGCAGGTCTTTCCGCTTTATTAAAGGTACCCAAGCCAGGAATGGTTACAGAATCATGTTCAAAAAGTAAATACTGAACATGTTTAAGGATGTCAATGTGTGCAGCCATTTATATTACAATATTTTAGTAGGAAATAGTAAGTAATGGATTAAAAATAAAGTCCACCAGCCTTACGTTTCCTCAGAGAATTAGTAGTTAGTAATGGTAAGGAACAAGTGAAAAATAAGTTTACAGTTTTGATTAGGGAAATTTGACACTACTAGACGAGGCAAAAAACGTAGGCAATGCAGGGCATTGGCGAGGCTTTTTAACGAAGTATAGGGACAAATTTATCAATCAAAATACAATTTATTTTTTTACTATTCCTAATGTTTAGTTACTGTGTCAAACAGTATCAATCAGTACTGATATAATATTCTTTATCAAAACATAAATTTAGTAAATGTTTAGGAAATATCTAGTCAATAGCACATTATTTATGCAATTTATTGACATTGTAAAGATATTTGTTGTTTGACTAAAAGCGCAATTTCAAACCGCCTAGTATATTAATGCCATAAGTAGGATAATACAAATAGCGATTGTATTTTCTTGAAAATAAATTATTGGCATTGAAGAAAACCCCTACATTAT
>JAHDFT010000168.1:7925-10456 GCA_020628015.1 Bacteroidota bacterium | reverse complement strand
GTAGGGCGATGCCCTACGCTATTGCTTTTGCCCCTTCAGGGCTAGAATAAAAGATCACCAGATTAAAGGTGATATTCCATTCTACCTCTAATTATCTTGGAACTAGATATTTCCTAACTACAATCACCCCGTCATGAACACCATTACGGACAAAAATGCACGCAAACCCAGCGTCCTACAACAAAAAGGCAGTTTTTTCCAAGCCAAAGGAAAAAGTACCTTTTTTGGAGTAGCCCAACAGAAATCTTTCTTTTCACCTACTGTTCAGCCCAAAAGGAAAGCCCAAATGGACATCGAACAGGAAAACACAGAAGGATTGACCCAATTACAATCCCTCCAAACTCAAAGAGATGGAGGAGATGGAACAGCTAATCAAACTAGCTCAAAGCAAGCATTAGATGCACCTTTGGTACCTTATCAATTTCGTCAGTCGAAAAAGAAAAGAAAAGAACTAGAGGCAAACCTCAACAGCGAAAACAATTACCACCCTTAGTCCAACTCAAAATGGAGGGGGCTTTTAAGCAGGACTTTTCTAATGTGGAAATCCATGACAATTCCAGTCAGGCAAAGAAAATGGGTGCCAAAGCTTTTGCTAGGGGCAATCAAATCCATTTTGCGCCAGGGGAATATCAACCTGAGTCGAATGAAGGGCAGGAATTGATTGGGCACGAATTAGGACACATTGTACAAAATCGGAAACAGCAAGTTAAACCGACAGGTCTAGCGGCTGATGGTAGTCCTATGAATAATGATCCACAATTGGAACAACAGGCGGATGATATGGGACGCAAAGCCGCACAATTCCGATTAAAAGAGTCTATGGAGCTGCCACAAAAATCACCACTATCCGCTAATAATGCCACTCCACAAGCTAAAATGCTAGTACAAATGGTACCTGCCATAGATGGAACACATGGACAGCAAGAAGAAAATGGTGGGCAAGATGGTGGCACAGCAGGCTATGATGGCTATAATCCTACAAATAATACTACTGGTGGACAAAATAACCAAAGTAGTAATGGTAGTAGTGCCTCTAGCAGCCGTAGTGGTGGTAGTTCAAGTAGTAGTCGAGGTGGGCATCAAGAAAAGGAGGGACAAGAAGGCGAAAATACCACAGAAAATAATAGCCAAGAAACAAAGGAAGGTGAAGGTAGTGGTACGGATGATACTGCTGCTAATGATGGCGGAACTAATGGGGCTGGTGAAGGTGATACAGGTGCTAATGGTGGAGAAGAGAATAATAGTGGTGGTTCAAAAGGGCGTTCTGGCAGTCAAAGTGGTGGGAGTTCTAGTGAAGGAGATACCAATGAGGAAGGGGATAGCGGTTCAAAAGGGCGTTCTGGTGGGCAGGAAGAAGAAAGCGAAGCCATTGATGAAAGTCTCTTAGATCATAAAGGTTCATTAGGAAGTGTAGGCACTTACCTCTGGGAAACAGGCAAACCAGCCTTACAACAGGATTTGGAAGGCATCCAAGAATTGGCCAATAATGAACAACGAACCACATCTGCGAATACCAAACGAATCCAATCCCAAAATGCAGTAGTTCCATCAGCACAAGAAGGACAATCTAAAGCAGATGAAAAGCGGATTGCCAAAACAGCTAAAAAGGCTAAACCTACCCTCAATAAAGAAAAGGCAAAGGCTAATTTTGACCAAAACCTCAAAAAGAGTCTGCCTACTAAATTAAAAGAGGTAGATGAATTTAAGGAAAATAAACAAGCCAAAGGCATTAGCAAATCTGCTAGAGATGTATTGGCTATAGATAAAGACAAAGTGGTGAACACTTATGGGATAATGAAGGAGCGACCTGCACCAGAATCGGTCAATAAGCACGCGATTCCTTTACCTGATTTAGAAAAAGCTAAAGCAACTCCTCCATTACAATTGGGAGAAGATGCAATTGCAGCACTACCTAGCGATCAACTCGATTTTTCCAATTACCAAAAGGAGGCTGATGCGGCACTAGAAAAGGAAGGACTCACCCAAGCCCATTTAGACAGCATTAATACAGGAGATTTACAAATAGCCAAAGAACAAAGAAGCACTTTGGATAAGGAGATTAATCAAGCTCCTGATGAAATTCAAGAACTTCGACAAGCCAAAATCACCGAATTAGATACCGATATGACTGCCGCAGAAGCCCAACAGCGACAGCAAATGAAGGAACAAAGACATTTGGGCTTGGTCAATGCACAAGCCGAGCAAGTCAAAGCAAAAGAGGGACTGGAAAAAGAGCGAGAACAGATCAGCAGTCACATCAATAAAATCTATGAAAATGCACAACAAAAAGTCACCCAGAAGCTAACGGGACTAGAACAACAAGCCTTCCAAAAATTTGAACAAGGACAAGAACGAGCTGCCGAAGCCTTTGAAAACAATGTGGACAAGCGTTTCAAAGCTTTTAAAAAGGAGCGTTATACTACGAAAAGTGGAGACTTTGATCTTATTCAATGGGGGAAAGATTTACTCATCAATCTAAGTAAAATCCCAGAAGTTCAGGAAATATTAAATGAAGAACGAGAACGTTTTGT
>JAHDFT010000168.1:0-7825 GCA_020628015.1 Bacteroidota bacterium | reverse complement strand
TAGCAGATGCCAAAGCAGAAATAGAAGGCTATGTCCATAATTTACCAGCAAATCTGCAAGCCATTGGCGAAACGGCTCAAAATGACATCCAAAAGGAACTAGATGACTTGGAGACCCAAATAGCCGCCCAAGAAAAAGCATTACAAGAGCAATTGGTCGCCAAAAAGGAGGAAGCCATTGCAGCGATTGACCAAGCCATTGAGGAACGCAAACAAAAAATGAGCAGCCTCTTATCAAAATACGTCAATCTCTTGCTTAATGCGGCACTTAAATACATCGAAACCGTCTTAAAAATTGTCGGAATTGACCCTGATCCTGTCTTGGAAATCATTATGAAGTTCAAGGATGCCATACTGACCGTCGTTAAAGATCCAATCAGTTTCTTTAAAGATTTAGGTAAAGCCATCGGAGGTGGTTTCAAGCAATTTGGACAAAATGCAGGGCAATATTTGAAGGAAACCGTCTTGCATTGGCTAGGAGAAAAGGTGGGACTTGTTGGCATAGAATTTCCTAAAAAGTTTAATCTCAAAGGCATTATAAAGTTGGTTGCCTCTGTATTAGGAGTCAGTTGGTCAGGTATCAAAGGCATGTTTGGCGAATTTTTAGGGACTGATTTTGTGGCAAAAATCGAATCAGGTGTTAACTTTGTCAAAGATTTAATTGCAGATGGTCCAGCCCATTTAAAAGAATGGGGAGAAGAAAAAGTCAAGGAGAAACTGACCGAAAAGCTAGGAGCAGATAAGGTACAAATGATTTATTTGGCAATAGATTTTGTCAAAAGCATTGTACAAGGAGGTATTGGAGGTATGTTTGACTTTATAAAGGAAAAAGCTGGTGAAGTAAAAGAAATGCTTTTGGGGCAGGTGGACAATATTAAGACGATGGTGCTTGGGGAAATACGGAATTTTATTCTACAAAAACTCATCAACGAAGGCATCAAATTCCTACTATCCATGCTCACCCCAGCTAGTGGATTAGCCAAAGCTGTAGAGTTAATATTTAAGGTCGTTCAGTTTTTCCGAGAGCAAAAAGATGGTCTAGGAGCCTTATTCACCACCATCGCCCAAGCTATTGGACTAGTATTTGGTGGAGATGTTGCTGGCGCATCTTCCATGATTTTCAAAGGCATTTTACAAGCAATTCCATTACTCTTAGATGTGATTGTGAATTTACTCAACCTAAACAATGTATTCGAAAAAATCAAGGATGTCATTGCTAAGGTACGAGGAAAGGTGAATGATTTCATTAAAAGCATTGTCGAATGGATTTGTAAATTACTCAAAGGCATTTGGGAAAAAATTAAGGCTTGGTTTGCCGAATTAAAGGAAAAACGGAAGGAGAAAAAAGCAGGCAAAGACAATTCGGAAAATACGCCTGATTATGATGACCCAGAGAAAAAAGAACGAGTCACCAAAGCCCTTGACCTAATTGACACCGAGCAAGAACAATATACACAAGACAATAAGATTAGTAAAAAGGATGCAAAAAAGGTGGTCAAGACAGTAAAGGCTTCTGAGGAAGGCAAGGTCTTTAGTAAATTGAAGGTGATTAAAGGTGGGGATGGTAAACGCTGGGATTATGAGTGGGCAGCAAGTCCGACACATGTGCATGAGGGGCCATATATGTTGGAAACACAGGAGGAAACGGTAACTTATCAAATTTGTAATTCTGTAGGTCTTGGTGGTGTAAATGATAAAAAGGATGTTGAAATAGTACAAACTCTACTACAACAACATGGTTATCAATTAAGCATTGACGGTATAGCTGGACAAGAAACCAATACCAAAATCAAGCAATTTCAGGAAGAAAAAGTTGGCTTAAAAAAAGCTAACTCAAGAGTAGATGTAGATAGTAAAACTTGGGAAGTATTGGTAGGACAAGATTGTACAACAAATACTTCACAAGAAGCTATGGCAGAAGAAAAAGATTTCTTAGAAAATTTTGCAGATGCTTCGACTGGTTTTGCTAATGGAGTAGCAAGCGAACTTTGGAATCAAATTTCTGGCTTATTAAAGTCAATTTGGGAATTAGGAAAAGGAGCCATTGAAACGGTAAAAAGTATTATAAAAGGGGAGTTAATTAATGACTTAAAAACTATTGCTAATGCAATAATTGGACTTTCTTGGGAAAGTATGAAAAATATGCTAACTGCTTTAGTCAAACAAATAAGTACTGGTTTGGGTAGCTTTGTCGATAATTGGATGCATCCTATTTTATATGAGCGTTGGAAATATCGAGGAAAAGTACTTACTGCTATTGGTATAGAACTATTAATGTTAATTTTTACAGGAGGCTATGCTAATATTGCTAAATGGTTACCTAAAATTGGTCAATATTCTCAAAAGTTATTTTCTATTTTCTCCAAACTATTTGGAAAAATAGAATCTAAATTACCTAGTAAATTTAAGCGTAAGAAAAAACCAGGAGAAGAAGGCGAATTAACACAAGGGAAGTTGGCAGCTTTGATTACTGCGGAAGGAATTCTGAAAAACAACAATAAAAAGGTGTCTATTACTTCTTTAATGACAAAATTAAAGGGAGTTAAGCTTACTTTTAAGGAGGTAGAAAAATTTAAAAAAGAAACTCTAAGTGAAAAAAAGTATAAAATATGGATGATAGCTAGTAAGCATGATGTTGGTGATCATGAAGAAGATGATTCCAATCTTAAATATAACTTCAAACCTCCATTACGTACAAGACATAAAGCAGCTAAAGTCCTTCAAAAAAAATCAAAGCCCAATGGTCCTATTAATACAGTAGTAGATAATACTGTTGATATGGTTAAAGATACTTTACTTATTAATCAAGGCAAAGCAATAAAACTTCTAAATGGAAAATTTCAACTGCCGAATGGTAGAATATACGGTAGCCATACAGATCGTAGTTCTGATCGTATATTTCCTATATCAGGTCCTGGAGTTTATCCTCTGACTAGACCAGCTTTTAATGTTTTAGGTATATTGAATAAATTAGGGGATAATGAACGGACTAGGAAAATTATAAGTAATTTAACAATAGGAGATAATCAACCAATACAGAAGGTTGATATTGATGCAGCTTTGAATGTTTTTAATAAATTATAATAAAATAACAATGTTATGTCATATAGTTTTTATATAAAAAATACTATCCCTATAGATGAAGTCGAAACATTTATAGCAAGTGTTTTTAAAAAAGGGAAAGATCAAATAGGAAATTTGTTTGAAATTACAGATATAAAAAAAGAAATCTACTATGAATACGACATTATGAAACGAGGTTTTTCTACGTATTTAAGTATTCACGGAGGTTCCCTTAGTGGTAAGATGGATTTCATAGATAAGGAAATCCATCTAGCTTATAAATTTGCTAAAAAATTTCAAACTGATGTATTGGTTGGTATTCCAGATGAAGTCAATCCCTATCTCTGGTGGCTAATTAATGAACATAAAGAACTCTTTTTAGCCAAAGAACTTCTTTTTGATGCTCATTATGAGGAGGACTTTATAGAAATAGACTATAGCAGTTTAACTAAGCTAGACCGTAAAATTAAGTAAAATATCTTTGGACAGCCCTAAAAGATCAACAAGGCATCAAAGCACAAAATAATGGTGCTTTGGAGATTTGCCATAAAGTTGAAAAAGGCGTTCAAAATCGAGATGCACGAGTGGTACAATATTGGTTATTTCAAAATCAAATTGCCCAAATTCCTAAATTATCTGCTGTAGATGGAAAAGCAGGCAAGGACACCGATACAGCCATCCGCTATTTCCAAGAAAGCCGACTTGGAAAAGAGCAGGTTACAGGAGCAGTAGAACTGAACGATGCGACTTGGGCAGCCTTGGTCAAAGGAGCCATTTGTACAATGGATTCGAGCGAAGCTCCTTGTGGTTCAGTTGGTCGAGATGGAGAAAACTTGCAAGAAAATGTGGCAATGGTAGAAAGTAATTTAATTTTGTGTCATGCCCTTAAAGCCGAGCATAAAATCAGTAGTCAATATGCGCCAGGCACCTCCATTCCAGCAGAAAAGCTAACACCGCTCATCAATGCCCTGACCGATTTCCAGACCCAATACATGGCCAATGGCAATTGCAATAGCGGCTTTCTGGAAATGGGTGATGAGACGTATACCGCTTTGAAGGAAGTAGCTGGGAAAGATCGGAATTTACAGGTGGCGACGGGGATGAGTAATTTTGAAATCCTAGAAAAAGTCTGGCATAATCCAAGCAGTTTCCTAGAAAATTCGGGATTGGCATTAAAAGAAAGCTTTAAGCAATTCATTCAAGAAATGCTTACTGGCAATGGCTTACAAACTCACTTATTTAACTGGTTATCTCGACAATTGGGCGCAGATATTAAAGCTCCTGCAACTTGGGATGCTAGAGGTATTGTAGAAATGGGGATCAATGCCTTAAAAGATACCCTAGGTTTCTCTTCTGATAGCATAAAAGACTATGTTCGTAACGAAGTTGGTAATGATATGGCATTTGATGCAGCTTTAGAATCAGTTGAAATTCTTAAACTAGTCATCAAAGACGGCCCAATGGCTGCTTGGGATCACATTAAGTCCGAAGCCACTGACCTAGCCAGCACCACGACCCAACTATTCGTCGATGAATTAAAAGTTTGGCTCAGAGACCAACTCATCACCAAAGTACTCGCAAAAATCATCAAGCTTTTTGTACCAGGAGGTAATGCCCTAGTCATCATAGACACCATTTACACCGCATTCACCACCATTAGAGACTATGCCGCCCAATTCCAAAGCCTTTTCCATACCCTCAGCCAATCCGTAGCTGCCCTCGCCAATGGAGATCGCAGTCAGGCGGTTAGTCAGTTGAAGGCGGTCTTGCATGATGCTACGGCTATTGCCATTGGTTTCCTAGCCAAGTTTGCTGGTTTTAATCAAATTAGTCAGCAGGTAAAAGCAGCGATTAAAAAGGCGGAAAAGCAGTTGAAGGAGGTATTTGAGAAGATTAAGAAAAAGGTATTGGCGAAGGTGGAGGCGTTTATTGGTGGGAAGGATAAGAAGAAGGATGGGAAGAAAAAAGAAGGGGAAGAGGAGCAGGGAGATGGAAAACTCAAAGATACAATTGTAGGGAAAGAAGTGGAGTTCAAAACGAAGCATGAAACGCACCATACTTGGATCAAAAAAGAAGGAACGAAGCTTACCGCAATGGTGGCAAGTGATCCTACTCCTGTAGCCATAAAATTAAATGAGTGGGAGCGAGAACTTTCTGAAAAACTAGACCCAAGTAAACATCAAAGAGCTAGAAATCTTATTGCAGAAGCAAGGTCAAGATATGAGCAGACAATGGAGCAGGCTTCCCAAGCAGATCGGGCAATTCAACAGGCACTTCAAGCCCAAGAAAACCCTGATGCTGTTGCTAGAGCAGTCCGAGAAGACAATGAAACAGAAGCTGCCCAAGAAGTCCTTGCTCATCCATTACGAGAACTCTTTGAATTATTTGAAGAAAAGGCGGTTCATGCGATTCGTACTCAGATTAGTTATGCTTCAAGTGGTCGGCTTCAATGTGCAGTTGCTGATCCTTTGACGCTTAATCCAGGGAAAGGGGCGGGAACGACAAGTCCAATAGATAATATCCCAGGTTCAGATTACATGAAGACATTAAATGCTCCACAACCACATGGTAGTTCTAACTGGGATAGGGCACATTTAATTGGACACCAATTTGGTGGACCATCAGATAATATTGCTAATTTAGTTATTATGGAATCTGGTATTAATAAATCCAATATGACTAGAATAGAAAATCAGATTTCCACTAAGTTAAAACTATTAGCAAAAGATAATGATAATCCTAACCAAGTTATATATTGTGATGTGAGAATAAGAAAGCATAATAGAGCAGAAGACGATCATGCTGAAGTAGTACATTTTGCAGATAAAATTGAAATCATAGCAAAGGTTAAAAATGCTGGACAAAAAGGAAATGTAGGGAGTTCTATTTTTTCTACTGCTGTCATTTTTTATAGTAGAAAACCTGATCCTAATAATACTTTACCTATTGACTTAAATAGTAAAGGAGAACCCGTTTTAAGAGCATTATCAACAGATAATGGAAAACAATTAGGGCCAGGATTTGTGAGACACATATTACAAATTAGAGATATTTTATTTAAACAGGGTAAAAAAGGATTTCAAAATATAGATGATGTAGCAGACTGTATCAGAAACTATTCTGAATCTAATACAAATCCTACAATAAGAAATATTGAAGAAAAAATAACTATTTTAGAAACACTATATGAAGAAGAAAAAATAGTCATTATATATTAATAACTAAATATTAAAAGTATGGAATTTAAAAAAGTTCAAAAATTTTATCAAGTAATTAACACTAACAAAAATAATATTACACTATATGAGACTATTTTATATCCAGAGGAAGAGAAATTTTCACAAACTACTATAGATAAAGCTTTTGAAAAAATTAATAATTCTACTTCTCTTGTAAAATTAAAACACAGTCAAAAAAAGTATATTTATTTAACTGGCAGATTTAACCTAGATTGGATATATAATTCTATAGAAACAAAATATATTCAAGGTGGGTTTAGATTCACAGGTTTACGAGAAAGCCTATGTATGAAATCTAAACTCTTACAAGGATTAAAGAATGATAACTTCCAATATCCTACTACAGAAGAAGAAACTAATTTCTTAGCACAGCTAAAGCCCTTCGTAACAGCATATGATCATCGTAGAATATATGGCTGTTTTCTAAGAAATACCCCAGATTTTCCACCACCCATTTATTTCTATGATTATGGGCTTTATTTTCCAATGAGTGTAGATTTAGATGGTTATTTAGAGGCAATGTTTGCCTCTTTTGCAACTTATCGTTGGCAATATTTTTATATTGATGAGTTTCCTCCAAATATGCTAGAAAGAATGGGTAAATTAGTAGATACATTTGGACCTAATCGCTTATACTATGAGCTAGAAAAAATAGTTCATTCCTTACCCAAAGCCTTTCCCACTCATGATTTTAGCTATCATCAAGAACGATTGGTGTTTTTGAAGGAAGTTTTGACAGGGTAGGTTTGGATAGGAAAACTAAATATCTTTCTAGTTTTTTCTGTTCCCAATCTATTAATATTCATTGATTTATAAATTGCTTTTAAAACATAAACACTCCAAAGCCATTTTTATTGGGTTTTGGAGTGTTTTTTATTTCTAAGAAACGCTTCATCCCTGGCGCAGGCTTCCTCCAAACCATCGACCTCATATATAATGCCATCCAAACCATCATAGCCAAAGCCAACGAATTAAAAGCTCTTGTTGATGCTTTGACCATGGCCGCAGGAGATTTGGTCAATAATAATTTGGGTGGAGCCACCGCAAATGTGGTGGATGCACTCAATGACATAACAGGTATAGCCATTAGCTTTATTGCTAGATATGCTGGTATGACCAAAATCACCAATAAAATCAATGAGATTATTGAAAAAATATCTGGAAAAATTAGAAAGGTCTATGAGGATATAAAGGCTTTTATCACCAAAAAGATTGAGGGATTAGTTGGGAAGGTCAAAGCCTTATTCCATAAATGGGCACCGATTATTTTCCACGTAGGAGAAAGCAAACATAAGGAAGAGCATCGCATTTATTTGGAAGAAGTAGGGGGCAAACCGGAGGTTTTTGTCAGAAGTACACCTAAAACGATTCCAGAGAAACTGAGGGAGTGGAAGGGGCAGAAACAGCCTAAAAATAAGGCTAATACTACGAAATTGATGGGTGATGCAATGACTTATTATGAAAAAACGAAAGTAGAAGCAACTCGTCCGAAGGAGAAGGATAAGAATGGCAAAGACAAAAAAG
>JAHDFT010000167.1 GCA_020628015.1 Bacteroidota bacterium | reverse complement strand
TTCAACAAAATAAAGTGCGGGCTGTTATCATTTAAAAAATAAAATGATGACAGCCCGTTTTTTATTGCCAATAGTGATGATAATCAGTCTAGTTTGTTTTAGTGCCTGTTCTGGAACTCGACCAGATAATTTAGGAGTAACCTCCGATAATCAGCTTATTCCATGTCCAAGCAGTCCAAATTGTGTAAGTACATATAGTACAACAGAACAACATAAAATTGCAGTTTATCCATATACAGGAGATAAAGCGCAGTCTATAGCCAAACTAAAAAAAGTATTAGGGGAGTTGCCTCGAACAGCCATTATTAAGGAAACAGACAGCTATTTACATGTCGAGTTTACAACCAAATTAATGCGATATGTAGATGATGTAGAGTTTTTCTTTGACGATGACAATCAAAGCATTCAATTTCGCTCTGCATCTCGTTTGGGACATTCTGATATGGGCTTGAATCGAAAGCGGATGGAAGAGATTAGAGGCTTGTATGGGAAGTAATTGTATGCTATATTAACGACATCAAAAGAGTCCCTTATTTTTTCCTATCATCAGGGAAATTTTTTAGATCATAATAGAATCATTAACTTTGTGAGAAATAATGAATTGTGTTCTAATTACCACAATAGCCATACAGGTTAATACTTATCGAAATGATACAAATGAATATTTGTAAGTGATGACATTAACTGTATTGGATAGAAAGCTTGCTTATTAACTAAACTCAAATTGATGAAAAGCTCATTTTTATTAGTACTCATTCTGGTAATGAGTATAGCTTGGGGATGCTCTCAAAATAAATCGCAACAAAACCAGTCTAAGGAATCAACTGTAACAACAACGGCTACAGCTATAGCAAAGAAAACAAGTGTAGATACTAATCCTACTGGAAAGATCGCAAATGATGGTAAATATCCAACTAGTCCTCCTCCTGTTCCTCAAATAAAAAATCCAGATGTACCTGAAGTAGACATCAAAGAAGTAAAATTTGAGAAGAATGATATAGGGGCTTCCATTGCTTACCATAACGGCAAACCATTTACTGGAATGGTCATTTCGTATAGTAAAAAGAAAAAATTTACAGAGACGGAATATAAAAATGGTAAAAAAGATGGTCGCTGGACGGTATACTACGGTAATGGTAAGATGCGGAAAACTGGAACAAACTATAATGGCTTGGATGATGGAGAATCTTGGGAATGGTATAGTAATGGACAGCTAAAGTATGAACAACACTATGTGAAAGGTAAGAAATATAAAAAGTGGAAATCATGGTATGAGAATGGGCAACAGTGGACAGAGCGAGATTTTAATAATGATATATTAGATGGTAAAATCTTGGTATGGGATGAGTATGGTAAATTGACCAAAGAATCTACCTATGAAAATGGCGTGCTAAGAGATAAGCAAACCTATTTTGAAGAATAGTAAAAACATCATTTCACATTTTATTTTATAGCTTTTTATAATGGTAGATATAACCCACAAATCATCCACCTTACGAATTGCTAAAGCAGCAGCAGTAGTCAAGGTGAGCAAAGAGGAGACCATCAAGGCGATAGTAGAAAAAACGGTACCCAAAGGTGATGTTTTAACAGTAGCTAAGGTCGCTGGCCTACTAGGAGTCAAAAAGACAAGTGAACTGATTCCTGATTGTCATCCATTACCTGTAGAGTATACCGCTGTTGATTATACGATTGAAGGATTGGATATCCATATTTTTATGGAGGTCAAAACGATTTACAAGACTGGGGTAGAAGTAGAGGCGATGCATGGGGTTTCTGTGGTTGCTTTAACCATCTATGATATGCTCAAACCAATTGATAAAGGTGTGGAGATTAGTTATATCCGCTTAGAGGAGAAAATAGGAGGGAAGTCGGGACATTGGAAGCGGAAAGTTTAGGTTTTACTGCTGTTTTAGAAAAAGTTAAACAGTCAATAATTAAAAATAGGGATCAAATAAGGTGATAAATTCACCAATTTGATCCCTGTTGTTATTTTATAAAGTATTTTTTGATCTCTATCCCTTCAACATCCACTTTCCAATCTCTCTAAAGGACACTTTCTTACCATACATCAAAATACCTACTCTATAGATACGAGCAGCCAACCAAACAGTAAAGATACCCCCTATAACCAAACAAGCCATTGACAAAATCACCTGCCAAATCGGAACCCCAAAGGCAATCCTTGCAGGCATAATAATCGGTGAAGAGAGTGGGAATATAGAAGACCAAAAAGCCAAGCCTGTATTCGGATTTTCCAGAATTGCCATAAGGATAAAGAAAGAAATGATAACAGGAATACTAATAGGCAAGGTCAAAACCTGAGCATCCGCTTCTTCATTCACCGCAGCACTCAAAGAAGCAAACAAAGCCGCATAAACCACATATCCACCAACAAAATAAAAGACAAAGGAAAACATAAGGAGACCCATTGGTAAACTAGACAATTGCTCCTGAAAACCTTCCATAATATCCATGACCAGTTCAGGATCTTGTTGACTCGCAGCTCCTGCACTAATACTTGTCGTATCTACCGAAACACCAATAACAACGGTCATTAAGATATTGATAAAAAATAGCGCAACGATCCATATAAAAAACTGGGTAACACCAACAGCTCCAATTCCCAGAATTTTACCCATCATGAGTTGAAAAGGCCGTACAGAAGACAGAATCACCTCAACAATCCGATTGGTTTTTTCCTCCATGACCCCTCGCATCACCATACTCCCATAAATAAAAATCACAAAATACATAATGAAGCCCATCATAAAACCAATACCAGTAGCCGCACCCGTACTCGCCTTTTCCCCATCCTGCTTCATCTCCTTAATATCAATATTCACCTTACTAGCTTTTTTATAAGCTTTCTCATCGACCCCAATCTCAGCAATCCGCTCCTTGCGAATCTCCTGTTCTAGCTCCTTTTGGATATGCATTTTAGTACTCATACCTAGGAGTTTATCCGAATAATAAGACACTCCTTTAGGATTATTGATATTAAGCTCTGGAATATGTAGCACACCATCAAAATTCTCTTCTGCATAAGTATTTTTGATGTCTTCTAAAGATTTCTTCGTCTTCTTGAAATACAATGTTTTACTATCCTTAAAACCTTTCACATATTTCTCTGATTCGTCAACTACTGCAATTCGCAAAGAATCTGAACTAACGTTTTGAATTAATATCGGGAATAACATCAATATAATAAAGCCAAGGGGAACGAGTAGGGTGATAATGATAAAGGACTTCTTTTTTACTCTAGTCAAATATTCCCTTAGAAAAATTAGACCTATTTTTTTCATGCGTATATTTATTGTATGTATTTATAAAATTAGAATGGGTGATGAGTTGAGCTTTATTAGGAGGTAACGACAGTCGATGCTGATACCTGATTGATAAAAAGCTCATTTAAAGAAGGTAAAATCTCATTAAATGCATGTACTTCTACCTGTTGATGTAGTAGGGATTCCAAAATATCATTGGGTCTGTAACCTGCTTGTAATGATAGTAAAAGCGTCTTCGGCTTTTCGGAAGGTAAAACCTCAAATATATCTTCTCTTAATTCAGGTAATTCTCCCTCATATTCAATCAAAAATTTATTCTCCTTGAATTGTTGCTTTAAGGCATTCACCTCCCCCTGCAAAATGATTTTTCCTTTATTAATTAAGGCAATTTGCTCACAAATTTCTTCTACTTGTTCCATACGATGCGTAGAAAATAAGATGGTTGCGCCTTGTTGCTTCAGGTCAAATATTTGGTCTTTGATGAGATTTGCATTAATAGGATCTAAACCAGAGAAAGGCTCATCTAGGATAATGAGTTTAGGATCATGCAAAACGGTAGAAATGAATTGAATTTTTTGCTGCATCCCTTTAGACAACTCTTCTACCTTCTTATTCCACCAATCTTCGATACCAAATTTTTCAAACCAATGATTAATCCGCTCTTTAGCTTGTTTAGAAGAAAGATTTTTCAATTGCCCGAGATACATCAATTGCTCACCAACTTTCATCTTTTTGTACAAACCTCTTTCCTCTGGCATATAACCAATAAACATATTACGCTCGGATGCTTTGACCCCTTTCAAGGTAATTTGTCCTGAATCCTGATAAATGATATTGGTAATCATGCGAATAAGCGTAGATTTACCAGCACCATTTGGACCCAGTAAACCAAAGATTGTTTTTTCGGGCAAAGTAAAGCTAATGTGATCAACAGCCATATTTTTATCAAACCGTTTGACAACATTATCCACAACTAGCAAGCTCATATATTATATTTTTGGTGTATTTTAATCAAATCTGTACTCATTTAGTCGTGTTAATCGTTTGATTATTACAATAAACAGTAAAAAATACTAGGGCTGTCTATTTTAGGTAACTAGTTTCACTACTAAAAATAAGAAATAGGAATATATTGATACTCAATTATATGGCATGAATTGTGATTATTTTTTAATCAACCTTTTAAACCTATCCGAATATTAAGTTGTTTTATAGATCGGTCGTAATGTATTCTAAGTGATAATGGAAATACTGTAGAACAGCTAATAAAGTGATGTTTTTTTTAATTAAAAAAGCATGAATTTTATTTATGGCTATGACTTAATTTGTTTTTTTTCGTCATAGTTATAGGTGTAAGCATTTTTTACTAAGTAACGAGTGAAAAATAAGTTCCCCGATTTTGATTAGGGAAATTTGAGCCTAGACAAGGCAAAAAACATAGGCAATGCCGTGCCTTGGCGAGGCTTTTTAACGTAGTATAGGATTAAATTTATCCATCAAAATGCGGAAATTATTTTTTGACTGTTACTAAATTTAAATTATTTACATTATCCAACGTGTAATTTCTATCAAATAATTATAAAAATATTCAAAAATGAGATCATTATTCTGGTTATTATTCGGTTTGACAGTTGGTGCTATCGCTGCTGTTTTATTTACACCACAAAGTGGTAAGAAAACAAGAAAGAAAATTCGCAAACAAGCAAAAAGAATGCAATTAGAGCTAGAAGCAAGAACAGAAAAAGGCTGGGATCGCTTCGAAGATTGGAAAGTGAATGCTCAAGAATTGGTTGAGGATGCTGCAAAGCAAGTAAATGGCAGCCAGACAAATTATATGGGCTAAGTAACGAGTAAAAATACAATAGAAATCTTCTAGCTAGTAGCTATTGTGTATATTAATATATACTAGCAAAAAATATAAAATAAGGGGCTATACATATGTGTAGCCCCTTATTTTATGCCCTTATATTAACCTAAATAAGCCAATCTTAGGCATAGTAATAAAAAAAGTCTATTTTTGTAGTGTCACTACACCTTTAATGATATAGAAGGAAAAATAGATATCCTTACTGAGTAACTCTTTTACCTTTCACATCATTAAGAATTTAGTAACGAGTGAAAATAAGTTCCCGAATCAAAATGAGGAAATTATTTTTTGATTGTTACTTACACTACCCTCATTAAAAATAGAGGCTATACATGAAAAATGAGCTTGATAATAGCGACCTACCAATAGTAGAAAAGTTAGCCAGTAATTTGGCTAGTTATGCTAAATTAGAAATGGAATACCAGCGAGTAAATGCGTTTGAAAAGATTGCTTCAGCTAGTGCTTTCTGGGTTTCTGTTATTATTATAGCCATGATGTTGATGTTTTGTTTAATGTTTGTGGTGATTGCAATGGCGGTAGTCATTTCTCATTATACCTCTTGGGTAATCGGATTCGGAGGTATGGCTGCTGTTTTCTTATTTATTGCTATTCTAGGTCTGATTTTTAGAAAAAGGTTGATCGAACGTCCATTATATGAAGTTGCAGCAGGAGCGATTTTAGATAGCATGGAATCTTTAAAAGAAGACGATGAGTAAAAAAAGTAAATTATTACTGGAAAAAGAACGACTGAAACTACGAGTCGAACAACAAAAATATGTTGTTTACCGAGATTATGTCAAACTTAAAGATACTTATAATCCAATGCGAGTGGCGACCGATACCATCCTTAATTCCATTAGTGATGGACGTTGGAACAATACAGATACACTCAGCCCTTTAGAACAACAAAACTTAAAAACAGAGCGAAAAGAACGCATTGCAAATGCTCGTGATTTAATCCTTCAGGTGTTTATGTTTGTCGAATCCTTTTTAGTCCCACCCTCAGAAAGAAAAAGATATACCAATAATAGACCATCACTACAAGAACAACAACAGGGGAAATTGACAGGTACAGAGGTACAAGATGATGATACTGATGCAGAACAATACATTATTGGTAAAGATGATCAATAAGAGAGTATATAAACCCATGCATATTGTCTACTTCAATTATAATTTGACACAATGATTTTATTGAAAAAACATTTATTGAATATACTGCTTTTAGGCTGTTTAGTAGCGGCTGGATGTGTACCATATTACCAGATTGCGAAAACAGAGAACACAGTATATCCAATGGATTCACTAGCTGTTAGTAATACAGAGGTAGAAGCATTAGTTGCGCCTTTTAAAGCACAATTGGATGCAGAGATGAATAAGGTGATTGGAGAGGTGAAGCAAGATTTGCCAAAAGAAAAACCAGAATCTTTACTAGGGAATTTTGTTGCCGATGCCATACTTGTTGCAGCAAAAAAGCATTATGATCAACCCATTGATTTTGCAGTCTCCAATTACGGAGGATTGAGAGTCCCCAATATCCCTGCAGGTCCAATAACCACAGGGATGATCTTTGAATTAATGCCCTTTGAAAATAGATTAACTGTAGTACATTTGGATGGTAAAACAACCAAGCAGTTTTTTGAACATATGGTCGCAAAAGGAGGCTGGCCAGT
Source organism: Bacteroidota bacterium (assembly GCA_020628015.1). Taxonomy (GTDB): domain Bacteria; phylum Bacteroidota; class Bacteroidia; order Chitinophagales; family UBA2359; genus JAHDFT01. Next base: position 3,668 of record JAHDFT010000167.1, on the reverse strand, counting down.
ATCAACTGGGGTACAAGTCAAAGTGAGTAATGTCGATAGTGTTTCTGTACAACAAATCATGATTGATGATGCTATATTTAATGAAAAACAAACCTACCATATTCTAACTTCTGATTATATTGCTAATGGGGGAGATCAATGTGATTTTTTGAAAGGTAAAGATAGAGACGATATCGGTTTATTATTTAGAGATGCTTTGATTGAGTATACCAAGATGCAAACAGCAGCAGGCAATTCAATTGATGCAGCATTAGAAGGGAGAACCTATTTTGGAGAGTAGTGTAGTGGTGATATGTAATACTGAAAGGAAGGCTTTTTATAAATAATGTTTATCAAAATATATCATAAGACATGCAAGTATCTCGACGTAATTTTTTAAAATCTCTAGGAGCAGGCACAACTTTATTAGCGGCTGGAGCCTTTCCTTTCGAAGCTTTTGCAAAAGATCATTTCAAAGTTACCATTCTACATACTAATGATGTACATAGTAGAATAGAACCTTTTGCAAGAGGTAAATATAAGGGCTTAGGAGGAGCAGCGAGAAGGGCAGCTTTAATCAAAAAAATTCGCCAAGAAGAAACACATGTATTATTGCTAGATGCGGGAGATATTTTTCAAGGAACGCCTTATTTTAACTTCTTTGAAGGAGAACTAGATTTCAAATTGATGAATGCAATGGCTTATGATGCGGCAACGATTGGGAATCACGATTTTGATGCAGGCATGGAAGCATTGAAAAAGCAAGCTAAAGCAGCGAAATTTCCCTTATTGAATACCAATTATGATTTTGCGAATACAATGATGGATGGTTTTGTAAAACCTTATCAAACTTTCCAAAAAGGACCTATTAAAGTAGGGGTTTTTGGTGTGGGCGTTGAATTAGATGGCCTAGTGCCTGCCAATCTTTTTGGTAAAACAAAATACAATGACCCAATCCAAGCGGCACAAAAAACAGCAGATTATCTAAAAAAGGAAGAGGATTGTCAATTGGTGATTTGTTTATCTCATTTAGGATATGAATATGAAACAGATAAAGTTTCAGATAAAGTACTCGCTGCCAAAACAACAGGAATAGACCTAATTATTGGAGGACATACCCATACTTTCCTAGAAACACCTACTACTTTTGAGAATGCAGAGGGCAAGCCACTAGTCATTAACCAAGTAGGCTGGGCAGGTATTATGTTAGGCAGAGTAGATTTTTATTTTAGAAAGGATCGTAAAAGTAAGAAAGCGGTTGGTAAGGCACAAAAAGTAGGGTAGTGTGATTATAGCTACTACATCAATTTATTCCCCTCTATATTTTTGTATACCATCCAAACCAAAATAACCACTACCAAAACCATCCTCAATATTGGGAATCTCATAATTTAAACTGTCCATAGGTACAATATCTATAATCAATTCTTTAGCATCTACATCATCTGTTACAGATGCAATGCCCAGATTAATGAGTGTATCAGGACTATATTGATAAAAAGTAATCGGGAAGACTTCTTGAATAGAATCTGTAGGTGCTTCTATTGTCAATACTCCACTATAATAAATGGTTGAGCCAGAAGCATCCTCCTGAACTAAGGTATAAGTAGAGTCAACAATCTCTAAAGTCAAGGATTGTACGCTACCTTGAAAAATACCTGCCAAATCATAACCCTCCGACAACCAACTTCCATTCAATACACTTTGATCAAAAACATAATCAGGTTCTATATCATCAATAGGGGTAGGTTCACAGCTCGTAAACCCTATAAGTAGCAATACCACAGGCAAGAAAAATTGTAAAAAAATCGTTTTCATTTTGTATCCGACTATTTTTAGAGCTAAATGTATAAACCAGTTATACAAAAATTATTATTTTATTCCTTATTGGCCTAACCTACGAAATTGAAATATTATGAGATATAGTCATTCTATTAACAACAATAATCTCCCTATTCTAACATTTTTTACTATAAAAAGATGGAAACAATATCTATTATATGGTACTTGCTTGTGCTTACTTTTAGTGATTAGTGCTTGTCAAGAAGAGGAACCAGATATTGGTATAAGAGGGAAGGTTTTAGAAAAAAGTATCATTGCTAGTTATGATAAAGATGAATTGGTTAATGTATTAAACGAACAAGTATCCGATTTTGGTTTAGATATAGATTTAAGTAGCCTACCAACACTCAAACCTCAATATGGGATAGATATTTATCGTATTAAATATGAAACCATTGATCCTAAAGGATTGAAAACTTTTACCACAGGTGTAATGGTCGTTCCTAAAGATGTAAATAAACCACTTCCTATTGCCAGTTATCAACATGGAACAGTAATGAAACGTACCAATGCACCGTCCTATCAAAGTCGGGAGCTATTTATTGGGATGATTTTATCTGCAAGTGGAGCTTATGTAAGTATGATGTCAGACTATCTTGGCTTAGGAGATGGACCTGGTATACATCCTTATTTACATGCTGCAACAGAAGCAAGTGCATGTGTAGATATGTTAAGAGCAGGTAAAAATATACTAGCAGAAGAAGGCATCACATTAAATGATCAGCTCTTTTTGTTTGGTTATTCACAAGGAGGACATGCGACAATGGCTTTACATAGAGTACTTGAACAAGGGCATCGTTTAGAGTTTACGGTTACTGCTGCCGCTCCAATGGCTGGGCCTTATGATTTATCAGGTACACAATTAGAGATTATCTTAGAAACCACACCATATCCTGATCCAAGTTATTTGCCATTTTTCCTTTATGGCTACAATAATGTCTATGAAATTTATCCAACTTTAGATTCGATATTTATAGATCCATACAATAAGACATTAGCTACAATGTTTGATGGCGAGGGACTATTTGATATTGGTGAGGTTAATAAACTCATGCCCAATTCCCAAATCCCAAATGAAATTATACGACCAGATGTGTTGAATAATTTTATTGTGGATAAAGAACATCCTTTAAGAAGAGCAATGAAGGAGAATGATGTTTATGATTGGGTACCTATTGCACCAATTAAAATGTATCATTGTGATGGAGATAAAAGAGTGGACTTTAGAAATGCAGAAGTAGCTTTTGAAAGTTTTCAAGAAAAGGGAGTAACCAATGTTGAATTGATCAACACCTTACCTGGTGGAAATCACGAAACCTGCTTACTGCCAACGATGTTACAAGCTAAAGCATGGTTTGATTCTTTAAAAGAATAGGGAATTGTTCAATATTATTAATTAAAAACAGAGAAAGATTTGGAAGTTTGAAAAGGATAGTATATCTTTGCACTCGCTTTGGGGAAATGATGTGCTTGTAACGATAATGTAGAGGCTTTTAGTAAAGAATTTTTTTCTCAAATAAAGTTTTATTTCTTTTGACTTTGTGGTTTTTTTGCTTAAATTTGCATCCGCTTTGAGAGATTAGAAAAAGATGAGTTTGGAAGTGGAAAATAAAAATCTCGAAAAAAGATAGAGTTACTTGGAAAAAAGGTTTTGAGGTTGTATCTTTGCGATCAGTTCTTGAGAAACAGTGAAGATAAAGATTAGTGCAGGTAACAAGAAATGTTCTTTTAAAAATTGATAAGAAGACAATACGGACACTCGTCAATTGTTTTGTAGGTATAGACAATCAGAACAATACTTTTACAATGGAGAGTTTGATCCTGGCTCAGGATGAACGCTAGCGGGA
>JAHDFT010000166.1:9347-10500 GCA_020628015.1 Bacteroidota bacterium | reverse complement strand
TATAAGTACCTGGTGTTGTATCAGTAGGCGTAAAACTTGTTCCTGTAGCAAGTGCTGTACCTAGATCTGTTGGTAAATTAGGAGCAAAACCAAACCAGTAGAAAGTATCCGTATTGGGATCAGCAACAGCGGCAGTAGTCAAATCAAATTGAACCGCTTCGCCTTCACAAATTTCAATATTATCAGTAACTAATGCAGGCGTTCCAGGTAATGGATAGACATCTACAGTAACACAAGTTGGATTACTGTAACATCTGCTTGCACCATCTGTTCCTACAATGGATTCAGTAACTACACAATAAGTATAGGTGCCAGGAGCCAAATTAGCAGGCGTAGTAAAACTTGTTCCTGTAGTAAGTTCTAAACCAATATCAGTAGGCATATTAGGACTAAAATCAAACCAGTAGAAGTTGTCTGCATTAGGATCTGTAGTTGTAGCATCATCTAATTCAAATAGAGCTACTCCATCTTCACAAATTGCCTCTGCATCATCTACTACTACAGGATCTACTGAAGGGAAACAAGCATCAACAAACAATGCTGTTTCTCCACACCCACCATCATTGTAAGCCACTTCTATACCATAAGTACCACTACTACTAACAGGAACAGCATATGTTGAACTAGTCGCACCAGTAATAGGACTGCCATCTAAAAACCATTCATAGCTTATAATTGACGCATCTTCAGGGAAGGCTAATGTAAAACCTGTACAACAATCACCACTTGAAGTCATACCAGTCACGTCAAAACATTCACAAGCAATTAACTGTTCTGAAGCAGTTCCACAAGAACCATCAATAAAGCGAACTTCCACTTCTACTATTCCATAATCTGTAAGAGCTGGCGTATAAGATACACCAGTTTCACCTGCAACTGGAACACCATTTAAAAACCACTGATAGCCAGCAACATTCGCATCATTTTGTGCAGTGAAAACATAGCCTCCAGCATCACAATCACCACTTATTGTAATTGCACTAGCTGAGAATGCAATCGTTTCATTTAAAATGAGTTCATCGACATAATAATAACTATCAGGCGAGTTTGTACCTGCCGTTGTTCCAGGTGGGCAAACACCTCCTATGACAATATTTTCATAATTTTGTGCTGCGGTAAAAGTAAAGCTTACAGGCACCCATGTTTCTGCTGC
>JAHDFT010000166.1:0-9247 GCA_020628015.1 Bacteroidota bacterium | reverse complement strand
GCACAATTTAATTGAGCATTTCCATCAGGGCAACAAATATTATCCTCAAAAGAAGGATTCGGAATGAGTGAGCTTATAGTAGTTAAACTACCACACTCACATGCTTGCAACATGGCATCTGCTACTCCACAAGCACCATCATTGAAAGCGACTTCCACTTCTATTGTTCCATAGTCTGCAAGTCCTGCGGTATAGGATGCCCCTGTAGCTCCAATAATTGGGCTTCCATTTAAAAACCATTGATAGCCTGTAATATTAGCATCATTAGGAGCAGTAAAAACATAGCCACCAGCATCACAATCTCCACTAAGCGTAATCGAACCACCTGCTATAATATCTCCAAGTGGCAAACATTCACAAATCTCTAATGTTGTTGATCCATTTCCACAAGTACCATCATTAAAAGTCACTTCGATTTCTACTGTTCCATAATCTGTAAGGGCTGGCGTATAAGTTGCGCTAGTAGCTCCTGCAACTGGGCTTGTATTTAGATACCATTGATAAGCTATAATAGTGGAATTACTTGGTGTAGTCAGCACATACCCACCAGTATTACAATCCCCACTAACTGTAATCGCATCAAAAGCTGTGGTTTCATTAAATATTAATTCATCAATAAAATAATAATTATCCTTCGGTAGTCCAGGATTCGTTTGTGTACCTCCAGGAGGACAAACTGGACCAATGACCAAATTGGCATAATTTTGAGCAGCTACAAAGGAAAAAGTAGCAGGACTCCAAATTCCAGGAGAACCAGTCACCGTAACCGTTCCAAGCATATCAAAAGCGGCAGAGGGACAGTTACTTCCTGCAAAAGGCAAATCACTACAATTAGGAGAACCATAAATAGCCACATCTACAGGAGAAGCTGACTCTACAAAAGTTGCAGATTCTCCGAAGCCAAGATTAAACTCAAGTGTATAGCTTGTTCCAGCAGTCATTGGTGTCGTCAGACAATTACCAATGAATTCTGGATTATTACCACTAACTCTACTAAAATATAAGCCCGCAAAACCATCACCACCGTTAGGAATATTGAAAAGTAAGTTTCCAGGATCAGCAGAAGACCCAAAACCAGTTCCATCAAAACCACAGGTATTGTAATAATCTATACCCATATTAGATACATTCACCCAATCATCTACTGAAAATTCAAAAGAAGAACCAGCAGCAGGGCAAGTTCCATAATTTTCAAAGGAAGGATTAGGTAGCAGAGAAGCTGTATAAGCATCTGTTTCCAGATCAATACAGCCACACAAAGGCACTTCTGTACTTGCTCTTCCACAGCTTCCGTCATTATAAGTAACAACTATTTGGAAAGTACCTGCATCACTAGTAGGCACATTATACGTAGCACCTGTTGCACCAGCAATCGCTACTCCATCTAAATACCATTGATAGCCAACTATTGCAGCATCAGCAGGTGCTTGGAGGGCTAAACCCGAATTACAATCACCACCAACACCAATAGCATCGAAAGAGGCACTTGTATTCAATACCAATTCATCAATTACACTATAAGAGGACGACACTTCTGGACCATCTACTGTTCCAGGAGGGCATGGTGCACCAAGCATAATTGCTGTATAATTTTGAGTCGGAGTAAAATCAATAGACACAGGTAGCCACGTTTCTAAAGGACCTGAAACGACCTGTGTAGCAATCAAATCGAAGGAAGCAGGAGGACAAGTAAAACCAGAAAAAGGAATATTTCCACAATTATTTGTACCATATATGGCAACTGTTGTAGGTGAACTAGAACTATATGCAGTAGACATACCAAAATAAAAATCCAAAGTATAACTAGTTCCTGCGGTCATTGGAGCATTTAGACAAGAAGAAATAAACTCTGAATAAGTGGGATTACCAGTACCACCACTCGCTATATAACCTACAAATGCATTACCGTTATTAGGTGCTGTATTGAAAAAATTAGCCATATCAAATACATAAGTACTATGACAATTATTGTAATAATCTGATGTACCACCAGATGCTTGATCCCATGAATTCGCACACTCTAATTGGGCTTGTGCAAAAGCTCCCGTAGGACAACAAACAGCATCTTCAAATGATGGATTTGGAATTAATGATGTCACATCTATAGGAGAACAGGTACAGTCTCCATCATTAAAATCAACGAATCCATCCAAATCATCATCAATACCATTATTACAAATTTCTTGTGCTAGGACTGCATTTCCTGAAAAAAGAATTAGGAAAGCAAAAAACATTATTTTTCTAGTAAAATAAATATTCATTCGCAATGGATTAAAAGTAAATATTTTAAAAATCAGTTTTGTAAATAATTAAATAAAAAAATATAACATACATAAAGATATAGGAAGCCTGTTATCATAAGTATAGAGCCTTTAAGCCATAATTATGATTGTAAATAATAAAACTTATGCTTGACTGGAAATCAAGCCATAATTATTCTTTGACTATAATATAACAGCACTTATGTAGTACATTTACACTTAGTAACAAGCAAAAAATAAATTAGGCATGTTTGTTCGGTTAATTTGTGGCTAGACGAGGCAAAAAACGTAGGCGATGCGAGCATCGGCGAGGCTTTTTAACGAAGTATAGCCACAAATTAAACAACAAGATGTCGGTTTATTTTTTAGCTGTTACTTAATCAAAAACAATGATTGTTATAGATAATTAGGTCTAAATAAAATTCTTACTTAACTGAAAACGAAAACTTTATACTTAAAAAAAATGCATAGTCATCTTAGCTTATTTAACGCTCCATTTCATCTAACTTGAATAGTGTATCTACTTTTTACTCAATTGGCAATACCTAAAAAAGGCTATTATCTCCAAATGTTACAAGACAGATGGAAATTACTTAAAAAACAATTTTATATTATGAATAACTTAGGAACAAGTGAAAAATAAGTTTATAGTTTTGATTAGGGAAATTTGAAGCTAGACAAGGCAAAAAACGTAGGTGATGCGAGCATCAGCGAGGCTTTTTAACGAAGTATAGTTTTAAATTTATCAATCAAAATGACATTTATTTTTTGACTGTTCCTTAATGGATTAAGATCAATCGGCTACTATTACAAATGAATACACTAATATCGCTCTCAGGATGGATTATATACCTTTCCCAATTCGTGTATAGAATAAAGGGAATCTACATTTGATTGAAAAACTAGTACTACACCTAATTGATAATTTACAACGATGCTTTTTTACATCACTCATTTTTTACTCATTACTAATGCAGTACTTAATTTTCCTAATACAACATAAAATCACTTTTTACATACAACAATACGATATATGTAATAGCCCTACTAGGATTGTCTAAAACATTCAGCTATTAATTTTCTATAAGGAATAAATTTGGTTTGATTGATCCTAACAATTATTTAGGTCTATCATTGTGATTGGAATATAACAGGATGTAATTATTGATTTATAAAAACAAATAAATTGATCAATATAAAAAACAAAAATAAAATATTGGTAATTGATTGGATATACGATATTGGTTATAATCTATTAAAGGTTTATTATCTTAACATAAACTAAATAAACAGCTCTATAAGCTGCCGCAAATATACTAAATTTATTTTATTTTACTTCTACTACATCTAACTATTTTTTACAAAACCATATTATTTTATAGTTAATGTAGATAAGCTATACCTAATGGAGATTATAAAGTCCTGAATTAAGCATAATTTGATCGAAATAGATTATTATCTAGTGTATTTTACAACAAGCTATATGCTAGAATTATACTTAATTCAACACCTCTTTCATAATAAATTCAGTCCATTCCTTACAAAAGATTTGAATAAAACGGTCATTTTTTGTTGATTGGGTACTCGAATACGCTCATTCAATACCCTTTCTACAGGAGCATGTCGGATTTTATCAAATAATTTGAGGTAATAGCGATAAGCAGTATACACCCCAAACTTAGCTCCTTCGGGTAGTTGTACAATGCCTTTGTATCCTTCTGTAAAATCTGCTTCAATATCTGCTTCAATAACCTTCTTTGCCTCATCATCAAACTGATTGAAACTGACTCCAGGAAAATAAACCCGTCCCCTATCTACATAATCACTCTTCATATCTCGCAAAAAGTTGACCTTTTGGAAAGCAGAGCCTAATTTTCTAGCATAAGGCACTAATCTTTCATATTCTGCTTTATCACCTTCACAAAAAACTTTTAAACACATCAATCCTACAACTTCCGCAGAGCCATAAATGTAAACATCATATAAACTAGGATCATAATTTTGATCTTCCAAATCCAAGGCCATGCTATATAAAAAAGCATCAATTAGCTCAATAGGAATATCGTATTCATGTACTACTTGTTGGAAGGATTGTAATACAGGATTTAAGCTAATTTTTTGTTCGATGGCTTTATAAGTATCCACTTTGAACTCTTCTAGCAATTTTTGTTTATCATAATCGTGAAAAGTATCCACAATTTCATCTGCAAATCGGACAAATCCATAAACTCCATAAATTGGGTCATGAAATTTCTTAGCTAAAGCTTTGATTCCCAAGCTAAAAGAGGTGCTGTAATTATTGGTAATTAATCGGCTACAGCCCAAACAGGTTTCTTCAAATAATTGCATCATAGTGTATGACTGTATTGATTTTAAGCGTACTCGTTATTATTAATGCTTCAATTTTAACGCAACATTAATATCAATGAATACTTTTATATAGTAGCAAGAAATAGGTAAATATCTAATGTTGAATTCTATTTTATTCGTGACACACTACCCCACTTCCTGTAAAACAGGTGTAGTTTGTTGCTTTTCTATAGCCCAATCCTCCAAAACTCGCTCCGCAACTAACTTTGACCCAATCACCACAATAGGCAATCCCGTTCCAGGAACCGTTGAAGCTCCTACATAATAAAGATTATTAAACTCCTCATCTTTATTTTTAGGACGTAGAGCGGCTACTTGATTGAGATCATGTGCCAAACCTAGTCCACTCCCCTTGTATAAGTTGAATTTATTACGCCATTCAATCGGATCCCAGATGGTTTGTGTCACCCGATTTTCAATCAAATCAAAACCGATTCTTTGAGATAAATCCTTTAATATATTATCCGCTAATACTTCTTTATCTTCCCAAGAGGTTTTGTAACGCAAATCTGGTACAGGACAAAGAATGAATAAATTTTCACAACCCTCTGGCGCACACTTAGGATTTGATTTAGAACTTACATTGACATAATAATAAGGCTTTTCAGGACTGACACTTGTTTTAAAAATCGTGTCTGCATATTCTCTGAAATTATTGCCTAGAAAATAAGTATGATGATGCAGATCCTTGATTTTGCCTTTTACACCTAGATAGATGGTAAAAGGAGCCAGCGTCCACTTCATTTTGTCTAGCTTTTCTTCCTGAAATTTGCCTCTATTCAAGACATACCCTCTGAAAGCTGCTGCATCAGCATTACAAACAAAAATATCGGCTGTCCATTCTTTTCCATTTTGATCAATAAAAGCCTGCACCCCGTTTTCACCAGTCTTTACCGTATTAATCTCTACTCCATAGTGAAATTTCACCCCATTTTCCTCTAGTATGCTTGTCATCTTATTGACAATATCATACATGCCTCCTTCAATATTCCAATAACCATCATGTTGTAGCTCCGTATAATTCAAGAGACTATATACAGCAGGCGTATCGAAAGGGGTAGCCCCTAGAAAGAAAGCTACTAGAGAAAATATGATTTTCACCTCCTCAGAATCAAAGTGTCGGCACAATTCCGTCCACATACTTCTAAACAATAGTGGAGAATGCTTGAGTGGTACACTTAGAAGGGCTGCACCATATCCCATCAGACTATCATAATTACGTTTGACCACCACATTTTCTGTATCGTGGAATAGTTCTTTGGCTTGTTTAAGGTAAATAAGTGCTTTTCGTACAAAATTCTCCTCTAGTCCTTCAAATTCTTTAGCGAGTTTGGCTAAATTTTTATGAATGAGAAAAGGATTTTTACGATTGGCAAAATAAACCGCATAAACAGGGTCCAATTCATTCATCTGAAGTGGATTGTCCATGCCACAATAGTTAAACAACTCATCGAATTCGTAACTCATACTAAAAAAAGAAGGTCCTGTATCGAAAGTAAAACCATCTTTCTTGATCTGATTGAGTCGGCCACCTGCTTGGTGATGCTTCTCTACAATCGTTACATCATAACCCTTTGAAGAAAGTCTTAAAGCTGTAGATAGCCCACCTAGTCCAGCTCCTATTATGAGTACCTTATTTTTCATCTAAATCAATTAAATTTTAATAATTGTTCAACGTACACTTTATTTTTATCTACAAAATTGAATTTTAATTCAATCTATAGCCCATAAATGCTTATTGATACACAATATAGCCTTATTAACACACTTTATTTTAAATTGTTTAAGAAAATTTAAAAAAAGTTTCACAAAAATTAAACAACAGCTTCCACAAAATATTGTCTATTCATAGATAATCACTTTTTTTTGTTTAAAACAATAGGAGGTTCAAGTCGATACACTTCAACACTTCCTAACTTTTTCTTACCTTTGCGCCCATTATGGCAAGAATAATGGCATTTGATTATGGTCGAAAGCGAACAGGCATCGCAGTAACTGATCCACTACAGATCATCGCTACAGGCTTAACTACTGTAGAGACTTCCACTATATTTACTTTTTTAGAGGATTATTTAAAAAAAGAAGAGGTGGAAAAATTTGTTGTAGGTGTGCCTTTACGTGATCACCATGAAGCCAATCCTGTAGTTACTTTGATTGAAAAATTCATCCAAAAACTACAAAAACATTTTCCACACATCCCTGTTGATACAGAAGATGAGAGCTTTACCTCTAAAATGGCCGTCAAATCATTGGTGCAAGGAGGGGTAAAAAAGAAAAAACGTAGAAATAAGTCCCTGATTGACGAGGTGAGTGCCACCTTGATTTTACAACAGCATTTGGGACATCACTAAAGTAAGTTAAGTATAATGATTTTACCTATTATAGCTTATGGAGATCCAGTACTTCGCAAAGTCGGAGCAGATATTGAAGCGGATTATCCAGATTTACAAACATTAATTGACAATATGTTTGAAACCATGTACAATGCTAAAGGAGTGGGCTTGGCAGCTCCACAAATTGGCTTGGACATTCGTTTGTTTATTATAGATTCTAAGCAGGTTTTGGAAGCTAATGAAGATAGTGAAGAAGAAGGGCTTGTAGAAGTTTTTATCAATGCCACTATACTAGAAGAAAATGGCAAGAAATGGGCTTATAGTGAAGGTTGTTTGAGTATTCCTAATATTAATGAGGATGTATCTCGACAAAAGGAAGTGGTGATTGAATATTATGACCGAGACTTTAATTTCCATACTAAGACTTTTGATGGTTTTACCGCTAGGGTCATTCAACATGAATACGATCATATTGAAGGCACCTTATTTACCGATCATATCTCCCCACTAAAAAGGAGAATGCTTAAACGCAAGCTGGATAAGATTAGTAAAGGAACGGTTGATGTGGCTTATAAGATGAAATTTCCTAGTGTGGGCAAACGAAGAAGGTAATGGATCAACTACTGGCTCCTACACCACCATTAAATTACAGCCTCTAACATCACTATGATCTAGCCTTCCCAAAACCTCGAAACCACCATCTGCCTGCATTCGCCCTAGATCACTTGTGGCAATAAAGGCACAAGAGTCGATATTAGCAAGGTCGATAATGTTGAGGCAGCCCGTTTGTTGAGGTAGCACATAGGCAAAAGGGTCATTCACCTCCCTAATCATCACTTTCATCCAAGGAGGACTATGAAAAATGCCATTTCCTTTAGAATAAGCCTGTGATAATAACTCGGTCATTCCATATTCTGAATGAATTTGATTGACTTGAAAACCCTGCTTGAAAATATCGTGTAGTGCCGATCTGACGAGTTCTTTCCGTCTTCCTTTCATCCCCCCTGTTTCCATAATAATGGTATGTTTCAAATTCATAGGGTATTTTTCTGCTAAATCCCATAATGCAAAAGATACACCTAGCAAAATAGTTGCTTGTTGAGCCGCTTCTAGGGCTTGTAATTGCTCAATCAAGTCCTCATAATTATACAAATAAAAACCACTTGCAGGATGTTGACTTTGTTGAATTAAATGCTGTGCCATATACACCAGAGACGAACCTTTGCGTTCTAAATAGGCAGGCAATAAAGCGAGGATACAATAATCGCTGATTGCTCCATAAAATAATTCAAAGGCTTGGAGGAAACTCTTTTGGTACCACAACTCGTCTAATACATAATGCTGGCTCGTTATTGTCTGATTTGTTGTACCACTACTACTAAAAATAAGGCTAGACTCCCCTACTCCACTAATAATTTTATGCTTTTTAAAGGCTTCAATGGGTAAAAAGGGAATGGCTGTCAGACTTGATACTTTTTCAGGCTGAACATTTAAGTACTTTAGGAAGGCTTTGTAAATGGGATTCTGTGCTGCTTGATAACGAAAAACAGCGAGTGCCAAAGCATCAAAGTTTGATCTTTTGACCGAAAAAATTTGTTCTCTTATACTATCAATCTGTTCTCTCATACCGTAAAAGTAAAGTAAAATACCATGAAATATACAGGACTTTTTCCACAATCTACAAATAGAAAATATTTTTTCTCTGGGCTGGTTGCTTTATTCTTGCTTAGTATGTTGCTCGTTTCTTGTGTCAAACCAGATGAATTTCCTGAAATTCCAGAAATAACCGATGTGCGGATAGATAAAATTTCTGTTAAAAACTTTGAAGATGTATTGACCATTTCTATTGATTTTCAAGATGGAGATGGGGATCTTGGCATCACAGATGAAAATACAGAAGCGCATGTTTATGTCATTGATTCTCGCACAGAAGTTCCTGATCTCATCAAAATACCTTGGAATTTAGAAGCTCCAGGTAATGTCAAAGCTATTTCTGGTACTTTGGACTTGAAAGTTAATGTCTGTTGTATTGATCCTGAAACAGGTATTGCTTGTAGTACGGAAGGAGATTATGAACCGACCAACCGCTTGACTTATGATATAATCATTAAAGATCGAGCAGGTAATTTTAGTGAGGCATTTAAAACGCCTGTGTTTGAGGTGACTTGTCCGTAGTAGTCTAAGTGATGGAACAGAAATAAATTAGGCCATATCCTTTATTATTTAGGCTAATACTGCGTTACAAAAATATTACGTACATTCCATGTATGCGCTATTTTTGCG
>JAHDFT010000165.1:6333-10538 GCA_020628015.1 Bacteroidota bacterium | reverse complement strand
ATTATAGCAGCAAATTAAACAACAAGATGCTGGTTTATTTTTTAGCTGTTACTAAACTAAAAGGTTCTTTGACAAATCCCGTGATTTATAAACTTAGGCTAATACTGATCGCTCCGTAGGAGCCTGAAGTTTGTAGAAAAAAATAAAAACAAAATTAAAAGCTCCATAGGAGCGACCTGTCAAGTTCTTAAGACTTGTTTCATTTTTTCCAAAAAAAACTTTCCACGAGATTTGTCAGAGAAGCAACTAAAAAAGCCGCTGCTACCCAAAGGTAGAAACGGCTTTTCATTATTACTATTTATTCATCAACAGATAAAAAACTATTGTATGAATAATCTATATTATAGTTTACTTATCCAAAACGATTTTTTGGATAGCAGTACCAGCGTCAGTAGTAATTTTGATCAAGTAAACACCAGCAGTTTGATCAGCGATGTTCAATTGTAATTTATCAGTTGTTTGTCCTTTAACCTCTGTTAAAATTAATTTACCAGCAGCATCAAACATTTGAATTGTAGCCTCACCATAAGCACTACCCATATCAATAGTTAAGTCACCATTAGTTGGGTTAGGGAATACGCTGATAATGCCATTCAATTCTGGTTCTTCATAACCAACGATTTTAGTACAAAGATCTGCACAACCAGTACCAGTATCATACAATTGATAAGTCTTAGTACCTGTACCTTGATTACCACTAGCATCAGAAACGGTATAATTCAAAACAACTTTACCAGTAAAACCTGTAGGAATTTCTTCTATTTCGTAAGTTGTACCTTCACACTCTACAGTATAAACTAACTCAAGTTGATCAGTAATGTCACCATCTACTACATCAAGTGCAGTTGTGTTAGGCTCTATAAATTCAGTAGCACAGGCCCATACGTCAACTGGATTACCAGGAACATTAACAACAGGAGCCTCACGGTCAGCAACACTAACATAACGTCTTGCTTCTCCTTCATTACCAGCCATATCACTTATCGTATAAATGATTTCATAAGTACCAAAGCTTTGAAGATTTACTTCGTCACCACCGATAGTTACGCCATCAGAAATTTCAAGATCTACTCTATCAAATGCGATATAACCAGGCTCTAACCATGCATCCTGAGAAGCTTCTAAGAATAAAGTATCACCACTAGCCATTTCAAAGCCTTCTAGGTCATAAAGTGTAATCATTGGCGCAGTCACATCAGCAGCAATCACGTTTACTGTACGACATAATTCCTCTGCTTCTTTTCCTGTAAAGTCAGTACCACCATAGCATACTTGATAAGTACCAGGCACATTAGGATCAACATTATCAGTAACACGAATAGTAGCTGGACAACCTGCAAAGTCAGCATCATCAAGAATTTCAGCCCCTAGTGGAGTCCATTCAGAACCTTGAACGATGTCAATGTCATAGAATAAATCATCTTCATCAAAAATGAATAAACCATTAGAAGTACCAAATACATCCCACTCAATGATTTCGCCATCTTCACCTTGCTCTAAGAAACGATCATAAGGATTCAATACAATAAATGGATTTTCACTATCTCTATATACATACATACCGTCAAATACCTCATTTAATTCATTTCCATCACTATCACTTACATTGAAAGTCAATTGATAGTTCTCTCCATCATCAGGAGTACCAGGAATGTTATCATCTCCTGTATTAGGTATACCAATATTGTCTAAGAAGTTTCCACCTAAAACAACATTATCTAAGTCACCATCAGGATAATCAACAGCGAAGTAAACAATTCTTTCATTAGCATCATAATCACAACCTTCAAAACCAAAGAAAGCGTTCAATATAGTAAGGTCTGGAAGCGTGTTTTTAGGAGCATATTCAGAATCAGCAGTAGGCGTTTTAATCTCCTCTACATCCAAAGCAAGATAATAAATGTCATTATCAATAACTTCATGTTCAAAACCTTGCAGAGATGTACCAATCAATGCATCCGACTGATACATAATGTGTAATTTACCATCAACCACTTTTCTTGCTACACTTGCATAAACATCTTCTTTTTCTGGATCATTAGTTAAGTTAACTGGACCTTCCCAAGTTTGACCATCATCAGAAGATTTTACCACAAAAACATCACTAAAGATTTCACCATTAGCATCTAAGTGACCTTCTACAACAGAACGATAAACTAAGTAAAGATTACCATCATCATCATAAGTACCACTAGGGAAAGATACCAATTGAGAGAAATAAGCATCATGTGTTCCTTGTGTATTGAAATCATAAAGGAATACGCTATCACCATCAAGGTCATGCTTAACAGTAGGTCCTACTGTTCTTGGTTCAACACCATCTTCCCAAGTACTATTCCAGTATTTAATACCATTAAATTGAGGTAAGAAAGACCAACCAGCAGCCTCATCCTCATCACCCCATACATATAAACCATACCATACGTGTACAACACCATTATCATCAATAACGATACTGAAAGACTCATCTGAACCAGCCGTCCAATCTAATAATTGACCTTCTGCACCACCAAATAAAGGATCTGATACATTTGTCAATCTTTTCATTTGCCAAGTCTCACCATTATCATTAGACCATAATACTGTAGGAACACTAGGGCCTAAGATGAAAGCAACATTATCACCATTAGCATCAATAGCATAGCTATCACCACTAATGATACCAAACTCTTTTTCAGACATTAATGGATTGCCATCAGCATCGGCAACACATGCTCCTTGGATATCCCAAGTTTCAGCACCATCAGTAGAACGAAAATATTGAATACCTCCTTGGAAACCACAAGCGATTGGGTTAGCAGCATTTGCCCACTGTGCACAAATAACGTGTACATTATCACCAGCAGCAGCAACACGCCCCCATGTATTAGAAGCTTGTCCGTGAGGTAAGGCATAAGTTGTCCACTCTGAATCTCCTGGATCTCTATAAGCAACTGCTAAACCATCAAGTGTTGCATCAGTAGCACCAGAGAAGTGTGCAATAGATACCAAACGATCACTACCAGTAATTGCCATATCTGGCCATCCTGTACGATCTAAGTCAATTCTTGCACTTGGTTCAGGACCAGTAGTACCATCAGGATCAACATAATTATAACCAGTACCACGATCTGTAAAGTCAGAACGACGAGATAATGTCCATGACATGTGAGCAGTTCCTTCTGTATCTAGTACGATTCTTCTTTGAAGAGAGTTATTCGTTTGTAAATCGTATTTAGTAGTTCCTACTTTGATACCAGCCGCTGCTTTCTTTTGAGAAAAATCGTTCTTCCCCTCAACTAGGTTAGCTGTTGATTCATGGCCTGAAAGCGCATTTTTCTTTAAAGCCGTTGCCACATCTGTTGTATTAGGATGTGCCACTTGCTTTTGAGTTTCATGTATGGAAGAGGCCTGATTTGGATTAATTTTTCTTGCATTTTGTGCATTAACCGTCAGCCCTACCAATAACACGATCATTAAAAGTAGATACTTTCTCATAAATGATTCTGTTTTGTTGTGATTATTGAATTAGGTTAAAAAATTTTTTATGAATCAATCAATAGTATATTTGAAACTATTAATCTATTATTTACAAATAAGATTACTATTATTTTGCTACCAATTCTATATAAGAGTAGTCATTAATTCTTGCTCTATTCAGGTAGAGTGAATTTTAGGTGTTCTTTATCTAGTTCATATCAAAGCATGAAGTTAATCATAATTCTTTGCTTTTGGTAGCAAAACTATTATTTTTCATATATCGGAAGCTAGATTATAAGAAAATAACTATTTAGAAAGATGTTATTAATAGGAGATTGGGCTACATGGGCATTTTGCGCTTATTTTTTCAAAAAATAGGGAATCAATTTAAAATTGTTAATGGTAAAGCGTAGATAGATTACACCTATGCTTTACCATTCAATTCAGCTTAATATCAATATATTAATGTACAATAAATTTTTCTCGCCAAATACCTTCGCTAGTTGTAATCTTGACCATATAAACACCTGTATTCATTTGGTCAAGCTCCAAATAGACTTTATCCGTTAATGATGGTTTATTTTGCTTGAAAATCAATCGACCAGATACATTAAAAATTTCAATTTGAACATTTTCATAATGATTGGTCGTTCTAATATTGAAAGCTCCTGCATTGGGATTAGGATAAAGTTGAATCTCATTGCGAGCTATTGCTGGTGGTGTGATACTAGTAATGCAATAGGTTT
>JAHDFT010000165.1:0-6233 GCA_020628015.1 Bacteroidota bacterium | reverse complement strand
ATCTGATAAATCTCCATCTACAATATCAAATGCACTTGTTCCAGGAGGAATGACTAAAGAATCACCACATACCCAAGGTTCTGCTATATTACCAGGGACATCAACCACAGGTGGGGCAAAATCACCTACTTCAACATATCGTATAGCAGTTGCCTGATTTCCTGCCTGATCGCTCACCTGATATTCAACTCTATATACATTAACTTTTTGCAAATCAATCTCATCGCCTCCGACAGTCACTTGATTTGATATTTCCAAATCTACTCGATCAAAAGCATAATAGCCAGGATCTACCCATACATCTTGGGAAGCAGAAATGTAAATCGTATCCTCACTTTCCATCACCTCACCATCAAGACCAAATAAAACAATTTCTGGAGCGGTAACATCTGCTGGAATCACATTAACTATTCTGCAAACCTCCTCTGCTTCTTTATCCACAAAATCTCTTCCGTTGTAACATACTTTATAGGTACCTACGATGTCAGGATTTACATTATCTACTACTTGTAATGTTGCTGAACATCCACCAGACTCGGCATCATCAATAATTTCTGCACCAAGTGGTTCCCAATCACTTCCTTGAACAATATCAATCTCAAAGAAAACAGAATCAGGATCTAAAAGAAATAAACCAGTAGAGGTGTAAAAACCAAGCACACTAATGGTATCACCATTTTCAGTAAAAAAGTAAGCATCGTAAGGATTTAATTCAATATAAGGAACTTCAGTATCCTCTAATACATACATTGACTCAAAAGAAGCAGTAATTTCTAAGCCATCCGAATCTTCTACTTTTATGTCTAGTTGATAAGGTCCCCCAGGATTGTCTAAATTCTCCAAAAATTCACCAGAAGCTTGTAAAGGCAAATCACCATCTGGATAATCTACGCAGAAATAAACAATTCGTTCTTCTACATCATAGGGGCAATTTTCAAAGCCAAAGAAAGCAGAAAATGGGAAAAAGCTTGGATAGGTTAGTAGTGGATAATAGGCATCACCTTCTTCAGGAGTTTGAATATCTGATGTAGGAATAGCAACGTACATAATGTCATTGGTGACAACATCATGAACATAACCATTAGGGTTATTAGGATGACTGGCTTCTATAGTGTTACTCACTAAAGCATCACTTTGATAAACCAAATGAATTTGGTCATTAACGACTTTTCTGGCAATAGCTGCAAAAACTTCTTCATTGTCAGGACTATTGGTTAGATTGTATGGGCCAATCCAACTTGCTCCATTATCTTCAGATTTGACCAAAAATACATCACTATAATTTTCGCCATTTCCATCTATATGTCCTTCAACAATAGAACGATAAGCCATGTAAAGATTTCCATCATCATCATAGGCACCACTAGGAGTAGAAACTAACTGAAAAGAATACGCTTGAGCATTGGAAACATTAGAATCATAAAATGCTGTTGAATCTCCGTCCAAATCATGTCGAACAGTCTGCCCAATGGTTTTAGGCTCTGTTGCTTCACCCCAAGAGCTATTCCAATATTGGATGCCATTAAAAGTTGGATAATAACTAAAGCTTGGACTTGGATCTGCATCCTCTAAAAGCAAAATAGCAAACCAAACATGTATCGTTCCATCATCATCAATAACAATACTATAAGATTCATCTGTACTACTTGTTACATCAGCTACTTGTCCAGACAAACCACTATAAAGTGGGTCTTCTACTTCGATAAGTCGCTGCATTTGCCAAGTATCTCCTCCATCCTCAGAAAAAATAAGTGTGGGTACAAAAGTACCTACCACAATAGCCACTTGATTTCCATTAACATCCATCGCATATCCATCTCCAGAAATACGGCTAAAGTTTTTATTAGACATAATATTGTCTCCATTGGCATCTACTAAGCAAGATTGCTGTACATCCCAAGTATTACCACCATCAGTAGAACGATAATAATGTAACCCACCTGGGACATCACAAGCAATACTGCCTGGAAAGTCACCTGCTTGTGCAGCAATTATATGAATGGTTTCGCCAGAAGCTGCGATTCTTGCCCAAGTATTAGATGATGCTGCAATATCCATAATTTCATGCGTCCAATCACTATCATCAGGATCTTTGTAAGAAAAATACAAACCTGAAGGATCATCAGAAGATAAACCCGCTAAATGAGAGACCTTAACCAAACGACCACTTGCTGTTTGGTCAATATCTGGCCAGCCATTGCGCTCTGTTTCTAATTCTCCTAATGTTGGCCCTACAGTCCCATCAGCAGTAACATAATTATAGCCTGTACCTCTGGTGGTAAAATCTGTACGAACAGATTTTGTCCAAGTCATATGTACCGTTCCTTCTGGATCTACTACAATACGTCTTTGCATGGAAGAATTGGTTTGTAAATCATACTTACTTTCTCCAACTTTTATTCCTACTGCGGCTGATTTTGAGTGAAAATTATCGTTGTTTGAGTATGGTTGATTACGGGAAAGTTGTTCGTGTCCTCGAATACTCGAAGAAACTTTTTTTTCTGTCTTGGGAAAATGGTGTTCTGAGCTAATAATTGCTTGCTTTTTAGGAACAGGATGAGCATTTTTGCCCAATTGTTGTCCTAAAGCAGTTACAGTAAGTATTAAGCAATTTAGCAACGTCAAATATAAAAATCTCATAATCGACTTTTTAATGTGGTTAATAAATAGTAATCATTAACCAATTGCTTGGGTGGTATAAACAGCTATTTCAGTTGGCGTTGCTAATCTGTTGTTAGAGTTTTGTGATTGAGAGATAAAAAAATAGCGACTATTGAAAAAATAGGAGAAAGGAGTAAAAAATAAGTCTATAGAACAAGTGAAAAATAAGTCCCCAATTTTGATTAGTAACGAGTGAAAAATAAGTTCCCAATTTTGCTTAGGGAAATTTGAAGCTAAACGAGGCAAAAAACGTAGGCAATGCAGGGCATTGACGAGGCTTTTTAACGAAGTATAGGATTAAATTTATCCATCAAAATGCGGAAATTATTTTTTTACTGTTGCTTAGGGAAATTTGAAGCTAAACGAGGCAAAAAACATAGGTGATGCGAGCATCAGCGAGGCTTTTTAACGAAGTATAGTTCCAAATTTATCAATCAAAATGACATTTATTTTTTTACTGTTCCTATACTAATGAATGTGTGAATAATTGCCCACAATGTCAAAGAACAATAGTAAAGCTGTCTATAGCCTATTGATAGACTTATATATAAAGTATATTCAATACTCAGATGACATCATCCAAATCTGGTTGATCCATTTTTAGTACTTCAATCTCCTTCATAGTATAGTATAGCATACATATTTCAATATATTATCTAAACATACTGAAATAAACTGGATTGACTATTAATAATGTAAGGAGCTTTATCTTATGATTAAATAAGAAGAAATAAAATATAAATGAATTGCTTTTTTGAAAAGGATACTCAGTATCTGTTAAATGGTAGGTTGTGAAAAGGACTGTAAATGATAAGAAATATAATAATGAAATAAAATCAATTGCTCTGGCAAAGCTAATTAAAAAATGGCAGAATAACAAAGATTTTTCTAACTAATATGGTTATTTGCGTTTTGACAAAAAAGTAAAGTATTTTTTATAAACCATCATCTTTACTGATTTTAGCTTTGTCAAAACTCCAAATGATTAGCAACAGTAAAAAATAGTTTTCTCATTTTGATTAGGGGACTTATTTTTCACTCGTTACTTATTTAATTGCTATCTCCTATTTAGTTTCCATTTACTTTTCGTAGCTATAGTAGCCATAGTACCATTACTTTTTTGTTGTTTAGTCGCCTGCTCAAAAGCAATTACTGCTAATTGAGCGGCCAGTAAACCTGCTTCGTCTGTTGTATCATTAAGTTGCGCTGGATCAAAATGATGCTTGACAAAATTGGTATCAAATTGTGCAGAGATAAACGCTGGATGTTGCATGACATATCTACCAAAGGCAAGCGTATTCGCAATACCCGTAATATGATATTCTGATATGGCATAAAGCATTTTTTGAATTGCAGCAGCACGATCCGCAGCATAAACGGTCAATTTAGCAATCATAGGATCATAATAAATAGGAATACTCATGCCTTCTTCAAACCCATCATCGACTCTAATTCCTGGCCCTCTAGGCGGTTGGTAACGTACTAATTTTCCAATATCAGGTAAAAAATTATTGGCTGGATCTTCTGCATACACCCTCAGTTCTATAGCATGACCATTTATCTGCAAATCCTCTTGTTTAAAGGAAAGCTTTTCGCCTCTAGCAATTTTGACCTGTTCTTTAACCAAATCAATTCCTGTAATCATCTCTGTTACAGGATGTTCGACCTGCAAACGGGTATTCATTTCGAGAAAATAGTAGTTGAGTTGATCGTCTACTAAAAACTCTACTGTACCAGCACCTACATAATCGCAAGATCGAGCCACATTAACCGCCGCCTGTCCAATCTGCTCCCTCAATTCAGGACTTAAAATAGCGGATGGTGCTTCTTCTATCACCTTCTGATGCCGTCTTTGAATCGAGCATTCTCTTTCAAAGAGGTGGAGGATTTGTCCATGTGTATCAGCTAGAATTTGGATTTCGATATGACGAGGAGCGGTGACAAATTTCTCTAAAAACACAGAGCCATCTCCAAAAGCCGCCTTAGCCTCACTAATCGCACGTTCCATTTGATTAGCTAATTCTTCAGCCTTTTCTACCACACGCATCCCTTTTCCACCACCACCAGCAGAAGCTTTGATTAGCACAGGAAAGCCTATTTCTGTGGCGATTTGTTGTGCCAATTCCACATCTTCAATGGCCTCTTCTGTTCCAGGTACCAAGGGAATATCATATTGTGCTACAGCAGCTTTGGCCGCCAATTTACTCCCCATGATTTCGATTGCCTTGGGCGAAGGTCCGATAAAGATAATTCCTGCTTCGGTTACTTGACGAGCAAAATCTGCGTTTTCTGCTAGAAATCCATAACCAGGATGAATCCCATCTACCCCTAATTCTAAAGCAACAGCTATAATTTTTTCACCCAAAAGATAAGAAGCCGAAGAAGGCGGTGGCCCTATACATACTGCCTCATCTGCATACTGTACATGTAATGCTTGTCGATCTGCTTCTGAGTAAACCGCAACAGTAGCAATCCCCATTTCTCTTAAAGATCGCATAATCCGCAAAGCGATTTCGCCTCGATTCGCAACTAATACTTTTTCCATTTGGTAATGTCGTATTTATTTGTTGTGGTGAAAAAAGAAAGTACTTGGTTGATTATTGTATATACATTTCAACCCACAAAGATGAAAAAAATTTTACTGTATTTTTAATTTTCTCTATAAAATGAATGCTAATTGACTATATGATTATTGAAATAAGATAGGAATTTTAAAATCATAAAATAACAATATATGGTAAGCTTGAATAATTAATCAACCAATTCAGAATGCTGAAAAGTAAAGTATTCCTCCCAATCCGCTTTTCCCATATGTCGATTAGATCCAATAATAAATGTGAAGTCTTCAATAATAAAAGAGATGTGAATTTCTTGAAGGATAATATTAGGATGTGTGGCTTCTATTAATTGTGTTGCGATTAATTTACCTTTTTTAGCCATTTTATTTCTCGATGTAGCCGTTATTGCTTTAGGATGGATAAATTCTATACCTAGAATATAATCATTATTATTGACCAATTGTGCGTATATCTTTAGAATATTACAATGATATTCCTCTTGTAATTGATGCATGAGTAATGTACCATTAATTAGTAGTTGGGATAGTCTATTGGGCAGCGCAGGCAACAAGCCATTACCGCCAATATAATAGATATTTTGTTCATCAACTAAGTTCTCGCAACGCATTGAATCAATTTTGTGGTCTTAAGTGATGGAACAGAAATAAATTCGGCTACATCCTTTATTATTTAGCCTAATACTAAGCTCTAAAAATATTACGTACATTCCATGTATGCACTATTCTTAGGTCTTGTCTTAGTCCAAATAATCGAAGGTTCCTATTTTGGCCAGTTTTATTTCTAATCCATCACTAAGTAACAATAAAAAACAAGTATATAATAAATACACATAAAATAAATGACCTAAAAATAGATTTATAAATATACTGAATTATTAAAAAAAAATCTAAAACAAATATATTTCTTTTATTAGAGACCTATGTTAAATTATTTTTAATTAATAATGAAAAAAAAGACAAGAATTGTTGCCAATATGAAAATATCATCAACAAT
>JAHDFT010000164.1 GCA_020628015.1 Bacteroidota bacterium | reverse complement strand
AAAAACTTCATTTTTACCAGATATAGTTTCGTAATGAAAACAGAACAAACTCCTGATACAACCGTCACTAATGATAATCATTTAGTACCTTTTTTCTTTAAAAAGCTATTCCTATTATTGGGAATTGTATTGGTATTGAGTCTAGTTATTCGATATGCTTTACAATTGCCAACAGGCTGGTTTGATGAAAAAATGACCCTCAAAGAGGCGGAATTGAAGGAGAATGGATCAGATTATAATACCATTTTCTTTGGAAGTAGTCGGGTAGAGAAGCAAGTTAAACCTTATGTATTTGATCGGTATACCAAGAAATTAGGTAAAATCAATACCAATACTTTCAACTATGGTATTGGTGGCTTTACTGGGCCAGAAATCTTTCATTTAGTTAATGAATATCTTGATCGGGAGGATATTGATTTGGATTATGTTTTGATGGAAATAAGGACACACAATCGTTCTGGTAATTTCCTTAAAAATTTACACACCAATCGGGCAAAATGGTGGTGTGATGGATCAACAACATCTTATGCCATCAATAATACCCTTAATTTACCTTATCCTAAATTTGGTTTTTGGCGAAAAGCAGATTTAGTTTCCAAATATTGCATCTCCTATATAGAAAATCTATTAAATTTTGGTATGTGGGAAAGCGTAGTAAAATATCATTTTACAGAACCAGATGATTTTCATATGGGAAAACTAGGAGATGGTTATGCAGCCCTAGATGATGATCCTCGTACCAAGTGGAAAGCTGCTTATAAAAAATTTAGAAGAGATACCGCTAAATATAATGTAGTACGTCGTAGAGCTAGTATTAAGATATTTGAGAATAATTATAAAACAAATGATTATAACCGTTATTTATTGAGTGCCTACAAAGAATTAATCAGCAAGGCAAAAGAAAAAGACATTGAACTTATTTTATTTATTCCTCCCTATTTATCTCCACAAGATTTTAAAGAACTGAAACCGATTTATGATCGCCTACCTGCAAATAATAAGATTGAATTGGCTAATGGAAAAGAAAATCCAGAATTTTATCAAGTAGCCAATTTATGGGATACCTCCCATTTGAACGATAAAGGAGCAACTATTTTTTCTAGGAAATTGGCTATGAGATTTGTTGATATTATCAAAGGAAAGAAAAAGAAGAAACGGAGAAAAAAGGCTAAAAAGTAGTCAAAAAAGGCAGTTGGTTTTTGATAGTCTACCTAATCCCTCATTTTTTTGAAAAATCTCTCAACAAAATGTACCAAATTTTGTTGCATTATCGCTCGTATGTATTTACATAACCAAATACAAAATAATTTTAATAGACAGGACAAATCAAATACTAATCCATAGACAGGGATTTTCAAATCATTAAAGTATTTTATGACTAGTTTAAAAGAAGGGGATCAAGCTCCTATTTTCAAAGGCATTTCCCAGACAGGAGAAACAATTGATTTGGGAGATTATAAAGGTCAGAAGGTGGCCTTGTTTTTCTATCCAAAAGACAATACGCCTGCTTGTACCAAAGAAGCGTGTAATTTGCGTGATAATTTTGGTGCCTTGAAAAAAGCAGGAATAGAGGTGATCGGTGTGAGTCCAGATAATGAAAAATCCCATCAACGCTTTATTGAAAAGTTTGAATTGCCTTTCAATCTGATTGCAGATACAGAAAGGGAACTAGCAAATTTATATGAAGTGTGGGGACCCAAACAATTTATGGGTAGAGAGATTATCGGTATTCATCGAACGACTTTCCTAATTGATGAGGAAGGTAAAATCGAAAAAGTGATTCGCAAAGTCGTTACCAAAGACCATGCGAATCAGATTCTAAACTAAGAATTGTAAGCCTATTTTACAATTCTTCAAATAATTAAATTGAGTATGGAAGGGGTGAGTTAATATTAACTCATCCCTTATTTTTTTAGGAGGTTAATCCCACCGTTTGTAAATAATGATATAAATTAAAACTGGATTTACTACTCAAAGCCGCTTCGATATCTTTTTGTAATGTTCTAAAATCAATATCTGCCAATCTTTGTCTTTGGATCAACTGTTTGGCTTTGCGAGTTAATAAATGGCTTTTCCTGTTGTTATTGGTAGTTATAGATTGGTGAGCATTTATTTTTTCGACCAATGCTGTAATACCTTCCTCTTTTGTAGCCACTGTTTTAAGTACTGGAATAGACCAATCTGATTTTGCTCGACTATGAACTAATATTTTCAAGTTTTTAACAAAACGATCTGCTTCTTCCCGATCCGACTTATTAACCACAAAAACATCTGCAATCTCCATTAAACCTGCCTTCATGGTTTGGACTTCATCACCAGATTCTGGTACCAAAACCACAATTGTAGTATCTGCCAAACCAGCAATTTCCACCTCAGACTGCCCTACACCTACCGTTTCCACAAATACATAATCAAAAGCTGTGGAACGCATGACATCACTTATTTCAATAATTTTTTCAGACAAACCACCTAATGAACCTCGATTTGCTAGAGAACGAATGTAGACATTGGGATGGTTATAGTGAGCATTCATGCGAATCCGATCTCCCAACAATGCACCTAAGTTGAAAGGTGAGGAAGGATCTACTGCAAGAATACCGATTTTTTTATCTTTTTGTAATAGATGTGTAGTTAAAGCATTGGCTAATGTACTTTTGCCTGCACCAGGAGGACCTGTAATGCCAATGAGTTTGGTATGAGGATTTGGACGAAGTGCGGTTAGTAGAGATTGATAATTGCTTGCTTCATTTTCTACAATGGAAATTAATCTAGCCAAAGCTCGAAAATTCATTTGCTTGGCTTGATTGAGTAACTGTTCCATCGGTTTGTTTTAGAATTTATAATAAATTTGAAACTTCTTTTTTCGATGGATAAAAGTAAGAAACTTGTGTTTCAAATGATAATGTAATGAAGGAAAAACGAAAAATCCACATTACAAAATTGGCACTAGATGAATACTGTCAACGATATTTGTTTTAAGAGTGGTGATAAAATAAATAAATGGATATGTGGTCAGAAAGTGAATAGTTTATTTTATGATTAATTGAGTATTTAAATGCTTTTTAGATTAACAGAACTAAGATCGACTTGGTAATTATTTATACCTTTTCTAGTGACATTAAAAAATGCCTTATCTTTTGGTAAAATTGATGTTTGATTATTTAGAATGTGTTGGAAAAAAAATCTAGGAAGAAGCTTTTTTGATTTGCTCTCGGATGGAAGTCAGAAGTTCAGGAGAAGGCTGTTTACGAGGAAGTTTGGTGGAAAGAAATTCTCTGAGGGTCATTTGATATCTTTGCTGCTGTATGGGGTGCCTACCGTTAATACTACAATCATTACTCGAAGGACTATTATTAAAGGATGAGTCATTTATGACCGTCCCATCTTTGGCTTTCTCTAAGAAATTCATTTGATTTTTCATGATTTAAACTTTATTTATCTGTTTTTTAAAAGATTATTGTCAAAGTTGTTTGAGTTTTAGGGTAAAAACATCGGAAGTTATTTATAATTTAACTTCCGATGTTTAAGTTTATTATAATAAAAGTAATTTATTTATATTTTTGACTTAAATAGGTAAGATAAGTTACTTATCAAAGATCAATTTTTACAAAACAATTAGACTTTTATTTATCCTTACCTATGTAACCCATTTGGGCTGCATAAGTCTGTAATTTTTCTTTTAACATATTACGAGCACGGTGTAGGCGTGAACGAACTGTACCAATTGGAATGTCAATGATTTTTGCCATTTCCTCATAGGTAAATCCTTCAATATCACACAATAGTACTACTGTTTTGAAATCTACAGGCAAAGAATTAAGTGCGAGGGCAACCTCATCACCTAACATGCCTTGAAAAATTTCATGACGTAAATCTACTGTTTTAACATAACTCGCATCTTCAGAGTCGTGGTAACTAATGATGTCTTCAAAGTCAACTTTAGTAGGTTTTTTCGCTTTTCTACGATACGAATTGATGAAGGCATTTTTCAAAATTTTGAACAACCATGCTTTCGCATTAGTTCCTTCACGATACGAATCGATGAATTTGTACGCTTTTAGAAAAGTTTCTTGAACAAGATCATTAGCATCGCTCTCATTGTATGTTAAGTGGTAGCCAAAGTTATATAGCGCATTGAAGTGAGGAAAGAATTCCGTTTCAAAAATACGGTCCTTATCCTCTTTGCTAAATTTTTTCTTAGCTACTAATAATTCTTGATCGTTGTGTTGATTCATAACTTGTTGATCCAAATTTGTGTTGATTATTTTCTCTGTCATGAGTGATAGTTGATTAAGACCGTAGTTTTTTAGGAAATTTTTTGGTACATAAAACAAGTAAACAATTGATAGTTGTTAGCCTGTTTTACATTTGCGTTCATTAAGTGGTAGAATATTTTCAATAGCACAATTTACAGGTAATGTAATATTTTATACAACATAATTAAGTAGAAAATAACTACTCTGACTGCGCTGTATAAAGTGTCCAACGAAACTAAAAGGATTTGAGTTCCCTTAATTTGATTTTTTTTCACTTTTTTTCAAAAAAACTTTTTCACAAGAAATAGGTAAAAAGAAACCCCCAACTAATCAATAGTTGAGGGTTCATTTTTCAATACAAATAAGTATGATTTACTAGTTCATTACTAGTTTAGATTTTCGTAAACTGCTGCAATACCTTGTCCACCACCAATACAAGCTGTTACCATACCATATTTACCACCTGTTCGCTTGAGATCATCTAGGAGTTGGATGGTTAATTTGGTTCCAGTCATACCTAGTGGATGTCCTAATGCGATAGCTCCACCGTTGATATTGACGATATCAGGATTCAAGCCAGCTTCTCTGATCACTGCTACACTTTGAGAAGCGAAAGCTTCATTTAGCTCGATCAAATCAATCTCGTTCAATGATTTACCTGCCATTTTCAAAGCTTTTGGGATAGCAGCCACAGGACCAATACCCATAATTTCTGGCTCAACACCAACCGTTGTACAAGTAATCATTCTACCTAGTGGCTTAAGATTGAGTTCCTTAACCAATCTTTCAGAACACACCATTACAAAGGCAGCACCGTCAGATGTTTGAGAAGCATTACCAGCAGTAACGGTTCCTTTTGGTGAGAAAGCTGGACGCAATCTAGCCAATCCTTTTACAGTTGTATCAGGGCGGATACCTTCATCATATTCTACAGTATGGCTACGTTCTGCTCGCTTACCATCTTTTACATAGACTTCTTTGATTGTAATTGGAACGATGTGATTTTGGAAAAGTCCACCTTGAACTGCTTTAGAGGCTTTCATTTGAGAATTGTAAGCGAATTCGTCTTGCATTTCACGAGTGATGCCATACTTTTGTGCCACATTCTCCGCAGTTTGTCCCATAGAAGAATAGTACTCTGGATTTGTTTTCGCTACTTCAAAATTCAAAGCAGTTCTCCAACCTACAGTAGGTACTAGAGACATAGACTCTGTTCCTCCTGCGATGATACAATCAGCCATGCCTGCTCTAATTTTAGCACTAGCAATAGCGATGGTTTCGATACCTGATCCACAGTAACGATTAACGGTTACGCCAGCAGAAGTTAATGGTAAACAGCGTAAGCCAATTTGTCGGCCGATTTGCATGCCTTGCTCTGCTTCTGGAACAGCGTTTCCTACGATTAGATCCTCAACTAGTTTTGGATCTACTTGTGGGGTTGCTGCTAATAGGTGATTGATGACATCTACTGCGAGGTCATCTGGGCGGGTAAATCTAAATCCACCTCTTTTAGCTTTACCGACTGCCGTTCGGTAGCCAGCTACGATATATGCGTCTTGCATTTTATTATATAGATTATGATTATTTAATAGTGTTAATAAAATAAGTTTTATATCCCTATTTTATTAGTTTCTCAATGGCTTACCAGTTTGTAAGATGTGTTGCATACGTTCTAGGGTTTTGCGCTCAGTCAATAACTCTAGGAATGCTTGTCTTTCCAAGTCTAATAAGTATTGTTCAGAAACTTTTGTTGGTTGGCTCAAATCACCACCACAAAGTACATAAGCTACTTTTCTAACGATTAACTCATCATGTTCAGAAATATAGCCCATTCCTTTCATGCCATCTAAGAATACATAGAAATTACCCAATACAGTACGTCCAAGTACTTGGATGTCATTTTTAGGTGCTGGTTGTGTATAACCTGCTTCATGCATTTGGATTACTGCATTTTTCGCATCTGCAATCACTCGATGGCTATTGACACTGATAATGTCTTTACCTGGACGCAAAATACCAAATTCTAAAGCCTCCTGACCAGAAGTTGCTACTTTAGCCATACCGATGTTTTGTAGGTATTTTTGAAGGGTTGGTACCTGTACATCTCCTTCAAAGAAAGCATCAGAAGCTCGTAGTGCGAACTCTTTGATACCACCACCGCCAGGAATTACCCCTGCGCCAACTTCTACTAAACCGATGTAAGTTTCTGCTGAAGCAACTACTTTATCAGCGTGCATACAGATTTCGCATCCTCCTCCTAGGGTTAAACCATGTGGAGCAGCAACGACAGGAATAGAAGAATAACGGATGCGTGCCGTTGTATTTTGGAACATGCGAATGGCAAAATCTAACTCATCATATTCTTGCTCAAAAGCCAACATCAAAATCATGGCAAGATTGGCACCAGCAGAGAAGTTAGGTGCATCATTACCTAATACCAATCCTTTCCAGCCTTCTTTTTCTGCAATGTCGATAGATTTGTTGATCGCTTGAAGGATTTCGCTACCAATAGAATTCATTTTTGTATGGAATTCTAAGCATAAAACACCGTCTCCAATATCGTGTAGTGTTGCACCAGAGTTTTTCCATACTGGTTTTTGTCCTCTATAATTGTCTAAAATAATGTAAGCATCTTGACCTGGAATGGCTTCGTAGGCTTTAGTTGCTGGATTATAGACCTTTTTGCGGCTGTTTTCGATAGTGTAGAAAGAAGTTACGCCTGCTTCCAACATATCGTATATCCACTGTGCAGGTTTGAAACCTGCTGTCTCCATTGTTTCTACTGTTTTTGCTACACCTAATACATCCCAGTATTCAAATGGGCCTAGTTCCCAACCAAAACCAGCACGCATGGCATCGTCTACTTTGTAGATTTCATCAGAAATTTCAGGAACACGGTTACTTACATATCGGAATAGGTGATAACCTACTTTATTAAGGAATTCTGATCCCTTATCTTTTCCTGCATGTAAAATTTGTAATCGTTTCTTCAAATCATCTGCTCTCTTGGCATCTCCAACACTCTTGAAACGAGGCTTGTCTTTTGGTGCATACTCCATCGTTTCTAGGTTCAGAGCTAGAATCAAGCGTTTGCCTTCTGGCGTTTTTGTTTTCTTGTAGAAACCTTGTCCTGATTTATCTCCATACCATCCTTTTTCGACCATTTGGTTGATAAAATCAGGAATTTCGAAAATTGCTTTGGCTTCATCTTCAGGACAGTTATCAAATACGCCTTTGGCTACTTTTACTAAGGTATCTAAACCAACGACATCAGAAGTACGGAAAGTTGCAGATTTTGGTCTACCTGTAACAGGGCCAGTTAGTGCGTCTACTTCTGTGATGGTCATGCCCATTTCCTTCATTACATGGAAGATGGCCATAATAGAGAATACCCCGATTCTATTGGCAATGAATGCAGGGGTATCTTTACATAATACGGTTGTTTTACCTAAATATAAATCTCCATAATTCATGAAGAAATCAATCACTTCTGGATCTGTTTCAGGAGAAGGGATGATCTCTAGTAACTTTAGGTAACGAGGTGGATTGAAGAAGTGGGTACCACAGAAGTTTCTTTTGAAGTCTTCGCTTCTACCTTCTGTCAACAAATTGATAGGAATACCAGAGGTATTGGAGGTAATTAAAGAACCTGGTTTGCGGTATTTTTCTACATTACCAAAAACGATTTTTTTGATGTCTAATCGTTCAACAACTGCTTCTATGATCCAATCGCAATCTTTTAGAAGATCCATATTGTCATCGAAGTTACCTGTGGTAATTCGCTTGGCAAAATCCTTACTATAAATTGGCGAAGGCTTTGATTTCAAGGCGAATTTCAAAGCGTCATTGACTAAACGATTTCTCACAGCAGGGGTTTCTAAGGTTAAACCCTTTGCTTTTTCTTTATCAGTTAATTCTCTTGGAACAATATCGAGTAATACGACCTCTAAGCCGATATTGGCAAAATGACAGGCAATACGAGAGCCCATTACACCAGAACCAAGTACAGCAACTTTTTTAATGCTTCGGTTACTCACTTTCTTGGCAGATGCTTTTTCTAAAACAGCTTCCATAAAATTTGATTTTAGATTTGATATTGACACAGTAGCAAATCAATAAAGGACTATTGGATGACTAGCTTTGTGCCATATGCGGTTTTTTATTTAAGTTTTGTTATTCTCTACTCATTTACACAAGGTGCTTTTTCATATAATCTGATGATTTTTTCATGCGTTCTTTTTAGGAATTGTTTATCACTATAGATTCGCATCATCATTACTGCTCCTTGAATTTGCGCTACGCTATCCTGAGCAATAATTTTAGCTTCTTCGGCAGGGTATCTTTCAGAGAAAATGTGGGTTAATGCTGCCGTCCATTCATCGAAGAACGATTTCACCTCTTCAAAAAGCTCTGGCATATTACCTGCCGTTTCGAGTGCTAGATTGCCAAATAAACAACCATAATCAGAAGCGAAATACTGACTTTCTCCAATATCTGCTAGTAATTGGAGTTTTTGTTTCCCGCCCAACTGTTCATCATAAGCATGTCCAAAGGCTTCTTTAGAGAAGTAATTGTGCATGTATTTGATGACTGCTTTCATCAACTGCTTTTTTCCAGGAAAATGATGGTAAAGACTACCTTTGGTGAGTCCGCAGGCAAGAGCGATGTCCTGCATTGATGTGTGATTGTATCCCTTGCTTCTAAATATTTTGAGTGATTGCTTGAGTATGAACTTAGCATCTACTTTTTGTATCGGCATTGTGTGTTTTGTTAAAAGTGGTTGTTGAAGTAAATAGGTTGCATTCAGCAATGACCAATCAATAGCCTCTGAATCTTCTACATGTACAATTGCTTCCTCATTACTTCAATTTGGTAAGACAATATCTTGTAGTACTATTCTATTCAAATGTTGGTTAATTGAACAACAAATATACCAAACGTTTGGTTGATAAAAAAGTTTTGATGGTTCAATAAAAGTTAAAGTCGGTATTTTACATTAATTAATTGATGTTATGCAAAACATAGATTTATCTGTAGGTTACTTATTCTTCCCCTTGATCACAACTGAATCTTCTTTGCCTTGATGCAAAGAAGCAAAAATCCATAAGGTCGGTTGAAGAAAAGAAAAATTAAGAACTGTGTGTAATGTCAGTAAAGTAGTAGAAATTTATCCTCCACACCCAATCAACCTATTGGGATCTATATCCTGTCTATCGTCTTTTTCTTCTGGAATTTCTTGATCTGGTTGGTGTTCTTCTTTCAGTTTTTGTAAAAAATCTTCTGCGGCTTTCTGTTTTTGGATTAGCTTGGATAGTTTATTTTCTTGGTCTTTAGGATTTGACATAGCTATGATTGAAGAATGCTCATTCGATAATTATTGTACTAACGAATGAGCATTCCTTTTGGTTGAAGATATTGTTCAACAATTACACTAAAATTGTATCACACCTCAAAAACATCACCAGCTAAGTGATGACCGCCATCTAAATAGACGGTTTCGCCTGTGATGAAGGCAGCCATTGGTGAGGAGAGGAATAGGGTCAAGTGTCCTACTTCGTCTACTTCTCCCATACGTTTCATTGGAATTTTTTGAGCGAGTCCTGCTACTAATTCTTTTGGATATTGTTGGAAACCAGAGGAATAGATAATGCCAGGTGCAACTGCATTAACCCGAATATTGTGTTTTGCCCATTCGATGGCTAGTGATTTGGTGAGGTTGTCTACACCAGCACGAGCAGCTCCTGTATGGCACATGCCTGGAAATCCTCTATAGATATTGGCAATGATGTTGATGATGATGCCTTCTTTTTGAGGGATAAAAAAGGATTTTGCCATTTGGCTGGTCATATAGAAAGTACCATTCAGGTTGGTATTGATGACTGCATTCCAACCATTAGTAGAAATATTTTCTGCTAGTGAAGGGAATTGCCCTCCAGCATTGTTGATTAAAATGTCTAACCGTCCTTCTTTTTCTTTTACATAATCGGCAAATGCTGCTACTTTGTCTGCATCTCTTATATCTAAGGCGAAGGAATCACAGGCTCCAAATTCGCTTAATTCTGCTATTGCTGTTTTCAATCGTTCTTCTTTTCGAGAAGCAATATATACTTTGGCTCCATAGGATAAATATTGCTTGGTGATTGCTTTCCCTATTCCGCTTCCTCCTCCAGAAACGATAATGATCTTGTCTTTGAATAGATCTGCTGCGAACATGGTTTTGATTTTTTATTAATGTGATGATATAAGTAACAGTCAAAAAATAATTTCCTCATTTTGATTGATAAATTTAACCCTAT